>JBAXXY010000168.1:0-5663 GCA_037127655.1 Lentisphaerota bacterium | reverse complement strand
ATTTATACCTGATAGTCTTGTGGCTTCTTCATTGCCACCTATGGCATAAACATATCTTCCGAATCTTGTATGGTTCAGCACATAATAGGCAGTTATAAAAAGAATGATCATTATGTATATGGGAATAGGTATCTGAAGGAAATAACCGCCTCCTAAATTGTCAAAAAAATCCCCTCCGGCTTTGATCGGAATCGGTTTGCCGTCTGTAAATACTAGAGTCGCTCCCCTGAGCAGAGTCATGGTTACCAGAGTAACGATGAACGGCTGCAGTTTACAATATGAAATAAAAGCTCCGTTAGCTGTTCCAAAAATAACTCCCACAATAAGAGTCAGTAGTAAAGCTGTTTCAGGATTTACTCCGATAGCTATCATATAGGCGCAGAAGGCTCCCGTAAAGGCAAGAATGGACCCTACCGAAAGATCAATCCCTCCTGTCAGAATAATCATCGTCATACCTGTAGCAATAACAGCATTTACTGAAGTCTGCCTTAGCACATTCAAAAGATTGCCAACTGACAGGAATCTAGGGTTTATGATTGAAACTATTATCGCAAATACAATCAATCCTATAAGAGGTTTGTTACTCCAAAGTTTTTTTATCATTGATTAACTCCTATTGCACATCTCATAATTTTCTCTTGTGTGGCTTCCTCAATGGGAAAGTTTCCAGTTATACTATTTTCGTGAATTACCAGTATTCTGTCGCTTAATCCCATCACCTCCGGCATTTCAGATGAAATTATAATAATCCCCATTCCTTTTCTTTTTAGCTCGTTAATCACATCATAAATTTCTTTTTTTGCTCCGACATCAATTCCTCTTGTGGGTTCGTCCAAAATCAGCAGTTTAGGATTTGTTAATAGAGCTTTTGCTATGGCTACCTTCTGTTGGTTTCCACCGCTTAATTTCTTGATAATCTGGTCATAAGTGGGGGTTTTTATCCTGAATTTATCGACAAAATCCTTAGTTGCTTTCTTTTCTTTTTTCTTATTAAGTCCGAACCATGACGAAAATGAGGGGAGTGAGGATAATGTCATATTTTCCTTGACGCTCAAGCCAAGTACCAATCCGTCTCCTTTGCGGTCTTCCGAGACATATGCTATTCCTACACCAAGTCCGTCCTCAGGAGAGTTAAATTTACGCTTCTTTCCTTCGATGTAAACATTTCCAGCAGTCTTTTTATAGTAACCATAAATGGTTTTTGCCAGTTCCGTTCTTCCAGCGCCCATAAGCCCTGCAATGCCTAAAATTTCCCCTTTTCTTATATTAAAAGAAATATTTTTGACATGTTCTCCTGAAAGATTTTCGACTCTTAAAACTTCTTCGCCTAGCTGGACTTTTACTCTCGGGAATTGTTCAGAAAGCGTTCTGCCAACCATATTTTTTATTATAAAGTCTTCATCAATATCCTTTACTTCTGCTTCAGTTATGAATTTGCCGTCTCTCATAATAGTTACATCATTGCATATTTCAGGAATTTCTTTTAGCCTGTGTGATATGTAAATGATGCTTTTACCTTCAGATATTAATCCCCTGATGACTTTAAAGAGACTGGCTGTCTCATTGTCTGTCAAGGCATCTGTCGGCTCATCCATTACTATGAGATTGGCATTTTGGGAAATAGCCTTTGCTATTTCAACCATCTGCCTTTTTCCTATAGTTAAATCGCTAACCAGTATTTTCTCGCATTCAGTGACATTCAAAAGGGCAAGCAGTTTACGGGCATCTTTATGCATCTTAGACCAGTTCAGTTTTCCTATCTTGTTCGTTGATTCCCTGCCGAGGAAAATGTTTTCGGTGATACTTAGGTGAGGTATAAGGTTAAGTTCCTAATGTATAATTGCTATGCCTACAATTTGCGATTCTTTGGCATTTTTAAATTCTCTTGGCTTCCCCTCATAAATGAGTTCACCTGAATCCTTGAGGTATATTCCGGCTATTATTTTCATCAATGTAGATTTGCCGGCTCCATTCTCTCCGATCAATGCCATTACTCTGCCTTTGTAAACATTTAGAGAAGCATTATCCAGTGCTTTTACTCCCGGGAAACTTTTGGATATGTTCTTCATCTCAAGGATTTTTATCTTTTCCATAGGTTAATTTTGATTAAGTGGTTATTAGTCTTTTACTATTCTGCAGATGCTGAGCTTAATTTTTATACTGAACTATAAAAATTATTGGTGCTTCAATCCTGAATTATCGCTTAAACTATTTTAATTTTTTAAACTATTAATGCAAAACCATTTTCTTCTGAAAATCGAACCAATTTTAAATGCTTAAGCTTCTCAGGGAAATCAATACCTAAGTATTCAAGCTGATTTTTAAACCCCAATGTTGCAAGATCTTTATAAGAGAAACATCCTGACTTGAACAGGAAGTTCATACAGTCTATCATCATTGCAGAAGAGCCAACCAGGCATTCCTTCTCAGGGTTGAATAACTTCCCGTCTGATCTTAGCACTACATTGTTTCCTAGTGTAAAATATTTTCCTGGAGACATACCTGCAAGCGGAGCGGCATCGCTTACTACAATTATATTTTCAATACCTTTGACCTTGAGAAAAATCTTGATCAGATTTATAGGCAGATGATGTCCATCTGTAATAATCATTGCCTTTAAGTCATTTACAGATAAGCCGGCCCAAATTGGATTCTCATGCCTATTGACTAGATTTGCTACTCCATTGCCTAAATGAGTAAGATTTGTAGCTCCTGCCTCTTTAGCAGAACTTATCTGCTTGAGATCTGCCATATGGTGGCCAAGAGATACTTTAATGCCACTTTTTACTGCAAATCTTATAAGCGTATCTACATTCTCAAGATCAGCTCCAACTGTTAAAAGTTTTATTTTGTTTTTTGAAACCTTAATAAGTTTTTCTAAAATACTAACATCTGCAATTTGAATATATTTCGGATTATGTGCCCCAATCCCAGAACTATTGGCAAAAAAAGGGCCTTCAAGATGTATACCAGGAATATGATCTTCAAATTCAGGTGCAGATATTGCCTCTGCTATTATGCCTAAGTTTCTAATTAATGTGTTAATAGGGCTCGTTATTACTGTAGGCAAGAAAATAATTGTACCGCAAGCAATAATGCCTTTAAAAGCCTTATAGCAACCCTCGGTAGTAAGTGAATCGCTTGAGAAATCAATTCCCTTATAGCCGTTGATCTGCAAATCTATAAATCCGTTTATTATCATTATTGCTTGTTGGTTTATTTGATCATAGATGCAGAACCAGAATCAAGATAAAGAGCGCAGGAGGGATGGTTTCTTAATATCGAAGCAGGGAATTTGTTACTTACTTCCTGGTTTAGAGTATTTTTGACAGCTAATGCCTTCCTCTTGTCAGGGACAGTCACTATGATATGTTTACTCTTCATAATCTGCCTAATGCTCATGGATATGGCTTGTTTTGGAACATCATTCAAAGTCTTGAACCATCCTTCACCAAGTTGCTGTTTCCTGCAATCTTCGTCAAGGTTTACTACAATGTATGCTTTATCTATTTCAAAATCAGCTGGTGGGTCGTTGAAAGCAAGATGCCCGTTTTCCCCTATACCTACAAACGCCACATCAATTGGATTTTTCTTTATAAGACTGTCTAATTTAGCACATTCTTCCAGGATATTTTCAGCAGTGCCATTTACAAAATTAAAGGATTTTAAGGATTTAACTTTTAACAGGAATCTTTCTTTTAGGTATTTTCTGAAACTCGCCGGATGTGTTTCTGATAACCCAATATATTCATCAAGGTGGAATGCAGTTACCTTTGACCAGTCTATTCCTTTGATTGATATAAGGTGTTTGAGCATCTCAAACTGACTAGCGCCTGTGGCCAAGATAACATTAGCTTCACCTCTTTCAGCTATAGCTTTTTTGATTATTTCACAACCTTGTTCAGCAGCAGCTATTCCCATATCTACTGCTGTATTGAATTTGAATATTTCCATACTTATTCCTCTTTTATTTGGGTCAGGCTTTTTTTGTAATAAAGTCTTTTTCTATTTCTTCAAGTGTCTTATTTTTTGTTTCAGGTAGCATGAATATTGCGATAAGCAGGTAGCATAAAGTAAATATTCCGCATAACCAGTAAACACCGTATATATTTATATAAGTTGACAATGAAAAGAAAACCGAAGCAAGTAATGCTGATGCAAGTGAGTTAAGAAACAAAGCTATACTCATACCTGTGCTTCTGATTTCGTTTGGAAGAAGCTCGGAGATTATCAACCAAATAATAACTCCAGGTCCTACCGAATACCCTGCAGCAAATGTTAAGAGTCCTAATAAAATGACGAACCCTCTGACAATACCAACTGGCAAACATAAAAAAGCAAATCCCGAAACTACTAGTGCAGTAAGTACCAAGGACAGTCCAGTGCAAAGAACCTTTCTCCTTCCTACTTTGTCTATCAAAACCATACAAACAAGAGTTCCTAGTATCCCTATGCCTGTCATTGTGGAACTACCTATCATGGCAATGTGATTGGATCCTAATCCGGCATTCTTTAAAAGAATACCGCTGTATGGGACTAGGGAATTATTCCCAAGCAATTGGTTTAAAATAGCTACAGTAAATACTATAAATATTGGCTTTGAGTATTCTTTTTTAAAAAGATTTTTTATAGACTTAATGAGTCTCGCAAAACCTTTTTGTCCTGTAGAATTCAAATCTAAGCTAAAGTTTTTGATAATAGCATCAGCTTCTTCGTGATGGCAAATCTTTAGAAGTATCTTGTAGGCTTCCTCATTCCTCCCTCTTTTAATGAGCCATCTTGGAGATTCAGGAAGGAAAAAACATGTTGCCAGCAATATGATACCTGGTACTCCTGATGAAATAAACATCATTCGCCAATTTCCTGAACTAGTCAAAGCAAGGCCCACAAGTGTAGCAGAAAAAACTCCCAGTTTAAGAAACCATTGGAAGGATGACATTCCTCTTCCCCTTACATTGCCAGGAAGTATTTCGGCTAGATACATAGGAATGACTATCGTTACAATCCCAACGCCTATACCCTGTACAAGCCTTCCAACTATGATTTCAAGGTAAGTTGAAGCTCTACCTAATAATAGAACCCCAATAAGGAATATTACAGCGCTAATAAGGATCATCTTTTTTCTGCCTATTAACTCAGCGGCTGGGCCTGCAAGGAGAATTGTAATAGCTCCTCCAGCCAATACTGCCCCACCAGCAAAGCCAATCATCGCTGGAGTCATAGGAATATCTTTAGGAAGAACAAGAAGAGCGCCCGCTATTATACCTATATCATATCCATATAATGCTCCAGAAATAGCTGCAATAAAGATTATAAACATTAGGTATAGTAATCTTTTATTCATGAGTCAATCTCCTTCTTTTGTTAGTCCGCTTTCTCTTATCCTTCTAATTCTGATATTTGAATTATAGGTTAGTCTGCAATATAAAACGACTTATGTATTAAAAGTAAATAGATATTTATGCTAAAAATATTGCGGAAGATTTTATTTTTACTTTTAAAGATATAAATATGATAAAATAATTACTGAAAAATATGAAAAATCCTTCGACATTTATCCATGCTTTTACTCACTAAAAGCACTAAAAATGGCATATCAACCCTATCGTACTGATGATGGTTTTACATAATAAAATTAGCTTTCTATTTTAAAGGTAATAAGT
>JBAXXY010000167.1:0-5725 GCA_037127655.1 Lentisphaerota bacterium | reverse complement strand
GGTTTCTGTAGTATTGGTTAGTGATCCTTTCGGTGAGTATGATCAAGATTTGTTATTATCTTGCTTTGATTATGTAATACCGTTTAAGAAACATTACAGTGTTGATCTGGAAAAACCCTTCAAAAACTTTATTTCAAAAACACATCTTAAATTTGCACTTAGCGCTCAACATCATATGCAAATTGAACTTTGTGCTAATCCTTCCGACTTTCTTGATGATTGGTGCAGACTCTATGGAGAATTGGTGTTATGTAAAAATATTACCGGTATCAGCACCTTCTCCAGAAGAGCTTTTCAGATACAGCTTGCTGTACCTGGGATTGTATTATTTCGTGCTTCTGTCGATAATGAAACAATAGCATTGGATTGGTGGTATATACAGGGAGAGGTTGCTCATGGGCATCTGGTTGCTATAGGAGCAAGAGGGTATGAACTACATGCTAGCTACGCTTTGAAATTAGCAGTTCTGGAATATTTTAAAGACCGGCTGCATTGGCTAAATCTAGGCGGAGTGCCTGGCCTTTGTGATAATAGTAATAATGGATTAGCCGCATTTAAGAAGGGATGGTCAAATGGAGTTAAGACTACATGGCTTTGTGGGCGTATTATCAACAAACAAGTGTATAATGAATTGGCAATAAAAAGAAATTGTGTCGATGCCAATTATTTTCCAGTCTATAGGCAAGGGAAAACTATTTGAGCATTAAACATAGAATACGGCAGTTATATCATTATCCTGCAATACCTTGAATTAGTGCGGCATATTGAATAACTTTCTTAATTCGTTGGAAGCCATAACCTCTTTGTCATGATGAATAATAATATCGTGAATCCTTTCAAGAAACTCCATATTTGTTGATAATTTACTGCGGCTGCTATCAAAATAAATATTATCTTCAATACCAATTCTTACTCCGTAGCCCATGGCAACAGCTATCGAATTCATAACTATTTGGGCATCGCCAATACCTCCCAATGAACATATGCTGTTATCAGGTAAATCATTTATCATCACTCCTGCATGTAAAAGATCAGGTTGGGCACAGGCAATATTGCCAAAGATAAGATTGAAATAGAAAGGAGGCTTGATCAACTGTTTTTTTATCAAATACTTTGCGTAATTTATCATTCCGGCATCAAAGGCTTCCAGTTCCGGTTTAATGCCAAGCTCAAGCATAGCTTGAGCAAGTTTCATTATCATTTCCGGTTCATTGATAGAAGAATTTTTATTGAAATTCAGGGAACTAAGAGTAAGGCTTCCCATATCAGGTTTAGCTGCGCCGTCTAAGTATAATACCTCAGCGCGCTTATCAAATTCACTATAGTTTCGACCGCTTAAAGATGCGCATATAATCAGATCAGGGGCAAAAATCCTTATACCTTCGATAATCTTTGCGTATACCTCTGCTTTATGAGTTGGTATTCCTGTCACTTCATCTCTAGCATGCAGATGAACCATTGTTATTCCAACTTTGTATGCCTGATGAACATCTTCAATTATTTCATTTATCGAAATAGGAACAAAAGGAGTCTTTTCTTTAGTCGGGAGCATTCCCGTCGGTGTAAAATTAATGATTATTTTATCCGGTATTTTAAGCACGATTTATTTCTCTTATAACTTTTGCCGGGTTTCCGTAAGCAACAACATTAGGGGGTATATTTTTTGTTACCAAAGAACCTGCGCCAATAATAGAATTTCTACCTATTGTTAGTCCATCAATGATATTCGCTCCCATACCAATGGTTACCCCACTTTCTATCAAACATTTTCCAGCAATATTTGATCCTGGATTAATTGTGGAAAAATCTTCTATCACGGTATGATGCCCGATAGAAACACTTCTATTGATAGTTACGAAATTTTTAATTTGCGAAAAAGGAGCAATGATTACTCCTGGGTTTATGACTGAACCATAAGATATAGTAGTAGTATTTGAGACTGAGGAAAAAGGATGGATGAGTTTCGTATATTCATTAACTAATATGCCAAAGTTTTTATTAAAAAATTCATAAACAATGAGTTTTGATTGGGGTTTTGAAACTCCAATACAAAATCGTGATTTATTTTTTTCCCATGATGTGTAGTAGATAATAGTATTTGAGATGTTATTGCTTGGCATATATGGAACAGATTCAAACTCAGAATGCTCCATATTGCATACTATATCTATCGAGAAATCATTCCCATGAGAGGCAAAAATTATTTCTAGGAGCATAGAAAGAACAGGTTGGCAATATCCTAAAAAAGTAAATTTATTTTCTGAAATTTTCATAAGATAACATTAATTCAATATTATAATCATTTAGCATACTACTTATTTGATCTATAGAATTAAGTTCCCTTTTCATTTTGAGTTGGTTCATAGTCTACCCATATTTGCGCTAATAATTTTTAGTATTCTATCGACTTCAGTTAGACATAAATCCGGATATATTGGAAGGCATAGGACTTCTTCAGAGATTTTATTGGCAACAGGCAGGTTGCCTATTCTAGACGAAGGTAAATCATTATATATTTTTAAGTTGCTGATTAGCGGAAAAAAGTATCTTCTTGTATGTATACTATACCCTTTAAGTTTTGAATAAAGTTCGTCTCGGTTTATTCCATAGAGTTTTGCATCTACAAAAATGGGAAAGTAAGAATAGTTTAGCCTGGCATATTCGATATTATCTAAAAACCTAATACCCGGAATATCCTCTAGACCATTCCTATAGATTTCGGCAATTTTTTTATTCTTTGCTATATAGGCGTCAATATACTTAAGCTGAATAAAACCTAATGCTGCCTGAAACTCATTCATTTTACCATTTATTCCAAGTCCTGAAATCGTAGTTTCATTTTCAAAGGCAAAATTTTTAATTTTATCTATTTTGTTCTTTAGCTCCGAGTCGTTAGTAACCAGAGCTCCGCCTTCGAATGTATTAAATATCTTTGTAGCATGAAAACTCAGCATCGTAATATTGCCGAAGCAGCCAATCGGCTGTTCCTTATATTTTACACCGAAAGCATGAGCTGCATCATAAAATACTTTTAGGTTATATTTATCAGCAATACATCGAATCTTCTCAACATTGCATGGATTGCCATAAACATGAACAGGGAGAATAGCCTTTGTATTCTCTGTGATTAAATTTTCTATTTTATCTGAATCAATATTGCATGTGTTTTGTTCAATATCACAGAATACTGGTGTAATACCTGACCATTTAAGCGAATGGGTTGTGGCAACAAAAGTGAAAGGTGTTGTTATAACTTCTCCTGCTATATTAAGCGCTTTTAAGCCGGCAAGAATGGCTATAGTCCCATTGCAGAATAATGAGACATATTTGACTCCCAGATACTCGCATAAAGCTTCTTCGAAGAGTTGATGATAATGCCCATTATTAGTAAGGCATTTCCTGTCCCAGATATCTTTAAGATAGGGCTCAAGCTCTTCCAAAGCAGGCAATGAAGGTTGTGTAACATAGATGAGACTGTTCTTCATGTTTTTCTAACCAGTACCCTCATATTTCAATTATACTATATTTGTTAGGTATATATACATTTGACCATATACGGTAGTGTATGCGCCTTTCCATACGGAATACAACGGCATTGCTTACGACATCCAGGAAATCGACAGTTTCATTAGGTATTACAGGCCTATTAATTTCAATATCAATGCTATATATACCCTCCATAAGGGGGAGCTTAGTTTTGTAGGTGACAACATACTTTTTTTTTCTTATTTTCGGTAAATTATAACCAGAAAGAAGCGGCCCAGATCCAAGTATGAAGTTCCTTTTCTGATCAAGTACATAGTAGATAATGGTTAATTCCTCTTCAACGAAGCTTTCAAAATATATTTTTATTGATATTTCCTGATCAAATTCGACTGTATTGACAGGTTCATTATATGAATTCAGAAATTCCACATAAGTGACTTTTGCCTCACCTGTGCCGTATCTTGTATGGGACACTCTTTTATCGAATTCTTCAGATGTTCTGAATTCTTCTTTCTTTGCAACGATACCGTCAGACTTTTCATCTATTTCGTTGTTTATAGGCTCAAAGCCTTGAGGTTTCCTTGCAAATCGTTTGTGTTCAGCATTCATCGCTTCACGAACATCACGAATATATAATTCTGCAACATCAGGAGCAGAGCCTAGAGCTTTAATCTCTCCATGTTCCAAATAGATCCCCCTTGAACAAAGGCTTCTGACTGTGCCTATATCATGGCTTACAAAAAGAATAGTTGAGCCTTTCTCTTTTATTTTATTTATCATAGTCATACATTTTACCTGGAAGTTTATGTCTCCTACGCTCAAGGCTTCATCTATAATCATGATTTCCGGTTCTAACATAACATTAAGAGAAAAGGCCAGCCTGACATACATTCCGCTCGAATATACTCTTAATGGCTGGTCAATGAATTCGCCTATATCGGCAAAATTAATTATTGAATCTAATTTAGATTTGATGTAAGCATCAGAAAAGCCGTTTATTGTACCATTAAAAAATATATTCTCTCGTCCAGTCAAGTCAGGATGAAATCCCGTACCAAGTTCCAGAAGTGAAGCAACTTTGCCGTCAACATATATATTGCCCGATGATTGAGTCAGTACACCTGTCAATATTTTAAGCAGTGTTGATTTGCCGGCGCCGTTTTTGCCGATAATACCGACTGTTTCTCCTTTCTTTATTTCGAAGCTAACATCTTTTAGAGCATAAAAGTCATGATGGTATTTCTTCCTGAAAGGGTGCAGAACCTCTTTAAGTATGTCTATATGTTTATTATATAGATGATAAATCTTTGTAAGATTTTCTACTTTTATTACAATATCACTCATTCGCTCAAATATTGCTTCATCGCTTAGATACTGATTGCGGCCTAAAGGGTTGTAATGTTATCTTTATTCTTAGCACATAAAGAGAAAGTTCATGGATCACAATACATCTGCAAAGTAAGGACTTGTCTTATTGTAAACTAAAACTCCAATTAGCAGTATAATCAGTGTCATTACCCAAAATTCAAGAGCCCAATATGGGCTTTCCCAGAAACCTACTTTATATAACAAAGAATACCTGTATCCCTCCGTTATGTAGAAAAAAGGGTTTAGCTTAACCAGTAATTGATACTTTTGAGGAAGCGATGACGCTTTCCAGAATACAGGTGTTATCCAGAAGCCAACCTGAGCCAGAACATTAACAATCTGAAACACATCCCTTGTAAACACATTTAGAGAAGCGGTTATCAGAGATATAGCAAAAAGCAGTACTATTGAGCAGAAGAGATAATACAGAATCTGAAATGAATACAGAGAAATATATCCATATGAAACAAACACTATCATCATAACTATCACTAAAACAACATGAACAAATAAACAAGAAAAAATCCTTATAAGAGGCAGAGCATGAACTTTAAAAACAATTTTTTTGACAAGATATTCATACGAAGTTATTGATTGAGTACCGTTTATCGTTCCATCTATCAGAAAACTCCATGGTACTTGAGCAGCCGTAACCCATAGTACAAAAGGAATTCCATCGACAGAATCAGACACTTTGAACCCGAATATAAAAACAAACCACAATACCCCTACAGTAATAAGAGGGAGCAGACAGCCCCAGATAATTCCAAGATAGGAATTAAGAAACCTATGTGAGAGGTCTCTTCTGGCTAGTTTGAATATCATCTTGCGGAATTTATATAAATCAGTAAAGAAAGTAACGGATGTGTAT
>JBAXXY010000166.1:0-5794 GCA_037127655.1 Lentisphaerota bacterium | reverse complement strand
AGATATATCTTGATTGGGCAAACAAGGAATGGGATTGGTTTGAAAAGTCAGGAATGATCAATTCAGACTTTCTCGTTAATGACGGTCTTGATAACAAGACAGGAAAAAACAATGGCGAAACAACTTGGACATACAACCAGGGAGTTATTCTTGGCGGACTAACTAATCTTTATCTGATTTCCAAGGATGAAAAGTACCTGACACTAGCTAATAAGATAGCTGATTCAACTATTAAGAAATTGACAACTAATGGCATATTGGTTGAGCCTGGAACTGTAGATGATTCAAGAAAACAGTTTAAGGGAATATTCATGAGATACCTTGCATATCTTGCAGTAAATGAGAAGGATAAAACTAAGGCTGTTGAATACAAAAAGTTCATCAATGCAAATGGACAGTTTGTCTGGGAGAAGAGAGGGGAAGGAGATAAGTTCTCTTATTACTGGGAATCTCCTGATAAAGAATACGATGCAGTAAAGCAGTCATCTGCTATTGACCTTTTCAATGCATGTATTGCTGTAAATAAACTTATCACAGAATAGAAAAAGGCTACAGTTCAGTTAAATTAAAAATTGAAAGTCTCGAGCGAAGAATTAATTTGCTCGAGACTTTTTTGCACTGCCATCAAAAAATTGTCCAAGCAAAAGGGCTACTTTACCTAGATTGTAAACGATTATTTATTTTTCTCGGAATTGCGAGAAGAACAGGATTTGCTTGAGCAGCTGCATCCACATCCGCCACACGAACTATTCTTGCCGGAAAAAGCTTTATAAATGATTCGACCTAGATAGAGAATAGCAAAAAGAACTATCAACGCTGTGACGATATATCCAATCATAATGAAGCCAACTTGCGATATTTATTATTAAGATACAAAAACTTTGTGGATTTATACAGCTTCAAGTATAGAATTCCAACTTATACGAAGAAAAGACTTCCAAACAATATAGTTTTATTTTATTTCGAGAGGTTCACATAATGCTTTCTGTTAAAAATGACATAAGCACTTTGATTATTTCTATTTGCAGCGAATATGGAAATGACAAGACTAGGCTTCTGGACATTCTAAGGAAAGTTCAAGATTCCTTTGGATACATTCCTGATGAGTCTTTTGCTATTATCGCAAGAGAAGTTTCTTCATACAGAGTAGAAGTTCAAAGCGTAGCTTCATTTTATTCCTTTATTACGAAAGAAAAGAAGGGAAAGTTTACGATAAAGCTATGCAATGACATAATCGACCAGTTTTTGGGCGTAGCTAAAATAGCCAAAATCTTTGAAGACGAACTAGGGATAAAGTTTGGTGAAACAACTCCTGACGAGATATTTTCCCTGGAGTATGTGGCCTGCATAGGTATGTCAGACCAATCACCTGCGGCTATTATAAATGATCTGATATTCACTAAACTTTCGTCAGACCAGGCAAGAGAGATAATCAGTGGTTTGAAGCAGACTCATGACCTTTCACAAATTGCTCATCACCTTGGTGACGGCAATAATGCCCATCCGCTGATAAAGTCCATGGTTAATAACCAGATCAGAAAGACAGGCGAAGTAGTTCTTGGGAAGTACCATAAATCTGCGGCTCTTAATAATGTCATATCCCTTAGTCCTGCGGAAGTCATCAGAGAAATTAAGGCATCCAGATTGCGTGGCCGCGGCGGAGCAGGGTTCCCGACAGGAATGAAATGGGAGTTTGCCAGAAATGCTCCAGGCGACAGGAAAACTATCATCTGCAATGCCGATGAAGGCGAACCAGGGACATTTAAAGATAGAGTTATACTGACTGAAAGAGCAGATATGGTGTTCGAGGGAATGACCATCGGAGCTTATGCGGTCGGAGCTGAAACAGGCATTTTATATCTGAGAGCTGAATATTCGTATCTGAAAAATTATCTTGAAGCAGTTTTGACATCGAGGCGCGAAGCTAATCTTCTTGGCAATGATATTATCGGCAAGAAGGGTTTCAATTTTGATATAAGAATCCAGATGGGTGCCGGATCCTATGTCTGTGGAGAAGAAACTTCGCTTATTAGTTCCTGCGAGGGTTTTCGAGGCGACCCGAAAAACCGTCCGCCTTTCCCGGCGCAGAAAGGGTATCTCGGTACACCTACTTCAGTAAATAATGTAGAAACATTCTGCTGTGTAGTCCAGATAATCAATAGAGGCCCTGCATGGTTTGCTTCAATAGGAACAAAAGGCAGCCCCGGGACTAAACTTCTAAGCGTCTGCGGAGACTGTTCAACCCCGGGAATATATGAAGTCCCATTTGGTATAACAATAGAAGAACTCCTCAAATTTTCAGGAGCGGCTGACACTCAGGCAGTTCAGGTAGGAGGACCGTCCGGATTCCTGATTGCGCCTGCTGAATTCAAACGCAAAGTGTGTTACGACGATCTTGTTACGGGCGGTTCGATAATGATTTTTAATAAGACTCGAAGCATCCTTGAGATAGTCGAATATTTCGTTGACTTCTTCATTGATGAAAGCTGTGGATACTGCACGCCATGCAGAGTAGGCAATGTTCTTCTCAAAGACAAACTAAAGAAAATAATGAATGGGTTCGGGGAAAAAGGCGACATTGAGTATTTGCAGAAATTAGGGAACAATATTCAGACATCTAGCCGTTGCGGACTTGGACAGACCTCGCCAAGGCCTATTCTCTCTTCCATTGATGGATTTAGGAGCGAATACGAGAAACTTCTCAAGGTCAGAAAAGATGGTTTTGCCCCGTCATTTGACATAAACGCCGCATTGGGTTTGAGTGAGAAAATCATTGGCCGCAAATCTGTTATCTTCGAAGAATAAGGACGACTAAATTATGTCAGATACAATCACGCTTACTATTGACGATATAGACATCAAAGGGAAACCCGGGCAAACAATTATGCAGGCTGCAGATGATAATGGTATCTACATTCCGAGGCTTTGCGCTCATAAAGATTTAACTCCCTACGGTTCATGCAGAGTTTGCACAGTAATAGTCAATGGGAGACCGCAATCAGCTTGTACACAGCCAATAGCTGAAGGAATGATTATCGAGAATGATTCAGATAGAGTCAAAGATATACGAAGAGACATTATTGATATGCTCTTTGTAGAAGGAAACCATTACT
The DNA here is from genome assembly GCA_037127655.1 of Lentisphaerota bacterium. Classification (GTDB taxonomy): domain Bacteria; phylum Verrucomicrobiota; class Lentisphaeria; order Victivallales; family GWF2-38-69; genus GWF2-38-69. The sequence continues at coordinate 2,681 of JBAXXY010000166.1, read as the reverse complement.
GCATGTTCTGCGAAAGGAGCGGGAGCTGCGAGCTTCAGGCGATTGCTTACAGACTTGGAATTACAGCGCCAAGGTTTCCGTATATGTTCAATAAAAAAGAAGTTGATGCATCTCATCACGACATTATGATTGATCATAATCGCTGTATCCTTTGTGCCAGATGCATAAGAGCATCAAGAGATATAGACGACAAGAACATATTCCAGTTTACAGGCAGAGGTCCGCATAGAAAACTTGCAGTTAATTCTGAAGCTAATCTTAAAGACACAGATGCCCAGGTGACGGACCGAGCATTTTCTATTTGCCCGGTCGGGTCGCTTTTGAGAAAAAGAAGAGGTTTCAATATACCAATCGGGCAGAGATTGTATGATCATAAACCTATTGGGTCTGATATCGAAGAAAATAGTAAGGATAGCCTCTTTTCATCCAACAACCCCAAAGAACAAAGAGAGACACATTGATGAGTAAAATATATCTGGTTTCAGGACAGATTGGTTCAGGAAAAACTACCTATTCCAAGCTTCTTGAAGAGAATACTGGAGCTATTCGTTTTTCGCCTGATGAATGGATGCTTAAACTTTATCCTCACCAAATAAGCAATGAAGAGTTTGACTACTATTTCTTTAAATGCTGTGAAATCGCATGGAGCGTGGCAAAAAAACTTATAAAAAAAGATCTGGATATTATTCTCGATTTTGGTTTCTGGACTAAAACAGGGCGTGGGAATTACATAGACAAAATCAAAAAAATGGGGCTGGAATACAAGCTCTTCTACATCTACTGCCCGGAAGAAACAATCCGGGAGCGAATCAAAAAGAGAAATGAACACAAACCCGATGACTGTTTTTATATCAGCGATGAGTCCTTTAATTACTTCTCACCCGGATTCGAGCCTCCTGCACAAGACGAAACTTTCGAGCTTATTGACAATAGCTGAAAATTAATTACGAATTAGAAATTACGAAACTAGAAAGCTCTTACTACTTGACGAACCTGACAACTTGATAACTTTTATCTTTTAACCTGATAACCTTCAACCTTGATGAACCTATGAAACTTCAATTATCTTCTCATAACAGACAAAGAATCTTCGAAGTTCTGAAAGTTTACAGAGAGATAGAAAAGAAATCTCTGGCGTTCGCTAAGAATTCGGGTATTCACTGCCCTGAAGGTTGCGGGGCGTGCTGTAATAATCCAAATGTCGAAGTCAGCACTTTAGAGGCTCTTCCATTAGCAATGCATCTGTGGAAAACTAACAGAGCTTTAGAAAGTCTTGAACTTCTGAATACTCTTACTGAGAAAAGAGGCATTTGCCTCTTCTTTAGGAAAGACGAACATATTTCATGGAAGGGCAGGTGTACTATTTACAAATACAGGTTTTTAGTCTGCCGCTTGTTTGGTTATTACAGAACAAAAGACAAAAACGGGAACTACATCTGGGGAGCATGTAGGATACTTAAGGAGAGTTACCCTAGCCTTGATTTAAATAAATTCGAAACTCCTGCCATTGACGAATACTTTATGAGGATTGCTTCTCCAGAAACTGATTTTGAAGGTAAATTATTGCCAGTAAACGACGCTATCAGAAATGCTCTTGAATACATCGGTTTTGACATCCAAAAGCAATCATGGCGCAAAATGTAAAATTCCTAACTTTGCCGCTTTAGCATTAAATAGCCTTGAATAAATAAAAAGCGTACGCTATTATGTGCATAAAAGGGAGACTGATTTATGAATACACTTACAGCTACTGAGGCTAGAAAACATTTCTTTGATGTCATTAAAGGTACGGTTAAAAAGCATGAACCTCATTATATACAGCATAAGGATGGGGATGTGGTTATGCTATCTGCCGATGATTATGAAAGCCTTCAGGAGACTTTGGATCTGCTATCTATTCCAGGTTTTAGGAATAAGATAAAAACTTCTTATGAAGATATAGAAAAAGGCGACACTGTTTCTTTTGATACTGTCTTCAAAGGCATCTAAATGCATAAAATTGAATTCACTAGAACCGCCTATAGGGACTTTGAAAAATTAGATCAGAAAGAGAAGGTCAAACTCAAAGAAATTCTGCTTAATAAAGTCCAGCCTGACCCGTTTTCCGGAAAAAAACTTATTGGAGACTTGAAAGGGCTGTTTTCTGTAAGGCTTTCCTATAAGGATCGGATTGTTTACTCTATTGATCAAGCTAACAATATTATTTATATTCATAGGGTTAAAACTCATTATGGGGATTAGCTCTCCGAAACTTAAGTTATCAGGTTTATAAAGTTTCCAGTTTCGTAATTCTGACGACTATTAGCTATTAACTTACGGCTTAATGATATAAGCTTGCTGTCTTTATGTTTTTTTAAAGTATTTTCTACCCCCCCCCCTCTTGAAAATCAGAAAAAACAAGATAGAGATGCTGAATAGTTGGTATTCGTTTTGGACAAATTTAAAACAAGGGGATTATGAAGTACGAGAAGCCAAAAATATTTCTGATAGAAAGTAATTCAAAAGCTAATTGCCATAATGGATCGTCACCAGGTGGCGTAGGTGGAGTAGTTTGCGATTCTGGAATTACAGCTATAACTACACTACCTGTGAGAGGATGTTTCGGCGGAAATGCGGCAATTGCTAAAGGTTACTGCGCTTACGGAACTGCAGATTCAAGCACTACATCAACGGGCTGTTTG
>JBAXXY010000165.1:0-5880 GCA_037127655.1 Lentisphaerota bacterium | reverse complement strand
TCGTGTGAAACTTAAGAGACTTTATCCGACTTTAGAGGTTTGACATGACACTAGTGCCTATGCCATCAGTCATTGAAGTTCTGTTCCCAATAGCGTCATAAGTGTATGTTACATCAGAGTTTCTTGGGTAACTGGGTACAGACCGAAGCGAATCTATACTTTGAGGGAGCATCGGGCCTGGCTGGGCATATGACTTCTTGGTAAGCCTGTTGTTTAAATCATATGTGTAATAAGCCGTAATTCCATTTGCATCTGTTCTTGAGATGACATTTCCTACGAAGTCATACTCATAACCAGTTACAGTTCCCATTGGAGAAACAGAACTTACTACTTTGTCAATGGCATTATAGGTATATTGGTAAGTTCCGGAATTAGGATCAGTAAGTGTTAGGACATTATCAAGAGAGTCGTAGGTATATGATGTTACAGCTCCTGTCGGATCTACCTTTCTTACCATGCGGTTTCCTGTATCATAAGCGAATGTTGTTTTATCACCTTTCTGGTCAGTTACGGAAAGGCGATTGCCTGCCGCATCATAAGTATAGCTCGTCTTGGTCCCGTCGGGATAATTGACCTGAATAAGACGGTTCAAAGCATCATAACTGAAAAAAGTTGAGTTCCCATTCGCGTCTGTAGTTGAAAGCAGATTGCCCAGCGTGTCATAGTTCATCATGCTCTTTTTGCCCAGAGGGTTGGTCAACCCTATCACATACCCGCTGGCATCGTACTCATAGGAGGTTTGAGCGCCATTCGGATTTTTAGTCGAGAGCATATTCCCGTATGCATCATATGTAAAGAGCGAAGAATTGCCCGATGCATCAGTTGTAGAGATCACATTCCCATTGCCATCATAAGTAAAAGCAGTTGTCTGGTTCATAAGGTTCGTGATCGAAGTAACCAGATTGTATTTGGGTTCATAGGTAAATGTGGAAACTCCGCTCATTGGGTTGGTTATCGTAAGAGGATTTCCGTTGGTATCATATATGAATTTAGTAACAGCTCCGTTCGGGGCAGTAATGCTGGTACGGTTAAGTTTATCATCCCAAGTAAAAGCGGTAACACCGCCCTGAGCGTCAGTAATTGAGAGGTTAACTCCTTTCTCTGCATCATAATGGAAAACGGTTTTATGCCCATTCCCGTCTGTCATTTCGGTTATAGAAGACTCAGGATGATAAACAAAGCTGTAAGCCTGGATATTATTGTCTTGATGAGTGTCTATGCATCTGCCTTGATCATCATAAGTAAAATGTATGCTTGCGCCGTTGGCATTGGTAACAGTCTTCAAGAAGTGGCTTCCGTCATAAGCATACTGAGTAGTTCCGCCTGCAGGATCAGTAATTTTTATTAGGTTCCCGCTGCTGTCATATTCATAGGATATAACTTTAGTTGCAGGATCAGTAATTGAAGAAATTTTTCCATTGCTGCCATAGGAAAATTGAAGACTTCTGCCTGAAGAATCAGTAACTGAGCTAAGTATCCCATCAGAGTAGTTTACGACAGTGGTATTTCCATTTCGGTCGGCAACAGAAATAAGTTTACCTTCTGTATTGAAACTATAAACTATGCCGTTCTTTGTTATCAAATTATAAGTATTATCACCGTTCTGCACAAGCTTGGAATAGTCCCCGGCTTCGGACGAGAAGGTACCGTCCGAGTTTTGAATATATATCCATTGCGAACCGTATTTATTCCTGTAAGTAATTTTCCCACTTTCAATCTTAAGACTTTCACTATATGTAAATGTCCAACCATATCCAAAAATACCATTATATGACTACTGACTGTTATATGTCCTGAGTATTTTTTCAGTAGTAATGCCCTTTCCTTTTACAGTATAATCATTAAAAGACAAAAACATGTTCCCATTTGTAACATTAACATCATCTCCATCATTCCCGCTGGGATCCTGGGATTGTGCTTTAGGGGGATCATTTTTAGGGATAGAAACTGGAGCAAACTGATTGGGATCAAATACACAAAATGTAACATCAGTTGAAGAGTGGGGAAAAGCTATATTAGCAGGGCCACCTATAAGATTAAAATTCTGATCAAATACTCTAGCCCCGTTTGCCCAATGCTCTATCCAACTATTTTTGACTGGAATCCATAGATTACTGCCGTCCCAAATAACATGTGGCTGTTCTCCTTGTCCTGCACCAGGATAAAGCCAGTTTGCCGAATAATATCGACTATCTACGCTATCCATCGTGTCAGCAGTCAACACTTGTAATGAATACTTAAATTGAATATTCCTAGCAGCCATGTCTATATTAATAAATTCAGTGGATCCTCCATTAGCATAGCCTATTATGAAATAGGGACTTAAATCATTAGGAATCATAAATCCAAATCTGGAAGAAAATCCGGCATAGGAAGTATTACTTGCCGAAATAGGAGTAGCAACCAACATAGGCGCTGCAGATTTCATGAGACTCATAGAATTTGATGACCGGGAAGTATCAGTACTCAAGTTAGCAGCGTTGAGATTTGGCAAAATAATTGCCATGATCAAGATGTTCAGAATTAAAAAACTCCAATTCCGTTGTGATAAATTCATTTTACTTGCCTCTAATTTATTTTCTATCTTTATAAAATATCTATTTCATTAACATTCTTAATCTAAAGAACAGAGTAATTCAGACTCGTCGTATTCTCTTCATCTCGTGTTTTTGCAATGATTCCAGACAGGATTATTTCAACACATTTCGCATATGTCGGAAAAAATAATATAGATATTCTGCTCTTTCTCCACTATCAATGTCAACAAATGTCGCTATTTTTACACTTATGTAATATAATAATGATTATTATGTAAAATATGGAGTTAATTACCGATGCAATTTTTTGGCGATAAACTTAAAGAGCTTCGCAAGAGGGAAAGATGGACGACCATAGCTCTGTCTGAAAAGTGCAATGTAACAAGGCAAACTCTTACCTTATGGGAAAAAGGCAAAATTGTCCCTTCTGAAGACAAAATTAGACTCCTTGCCACTGCCCTCAATGTTAAAGTCAATGAAATTTCTGACTTGGAAACAAACCTGAATATCTCCGCCAGGAATCTAAGCGGAATTACAGGAACGCTTATGTCTCTTGCAAAAGCCGATTTGTCTGATACGACAAAACAACGAGATAAATATATTAATGAAATTCAAAGCATATATCGGGAACAGGAACAAATAGCTTTAATCGTAAAGGCTTTTCTAAATTCAATGCAGTCGATATTTTATATCAAAGACACAAAGCTCAGATACATAATAGCCAACGAAACTTTTCAGAAAACTTTTTCACTGGAAGATTACGCCATAACAGGAAAAACTGACCGGAATATTTTTCCAGCCGCGGATGCCAAAATTAACTCTGAAGAAGACTTGTCCGTATTAAATTCAGGAACTCCTGTTATTAATCGAGAATCTTTTATTATCGGGACGAGGAAAAGAAAATGGGGGCTTATTTCCAAATACCCTATCTATGAAAAAAGCAAGATAATTGGTGTTCTAGGCAACATCGTTGATATAACAAAACAAAAAGAGATGGAGTTCATTCAGCAGTTGATAACTAACACAATGCATAAGATAGATGTCAGCCTTGCAATACTCGACCTGAGCTCCAATAAACTACTCTACGCAGCAGGCAGAGGCTCTGAAATATTCGGCAATGAGGAATCTGTTAAGCTCGATAAGCTTCTTAATACCTGGCTCAATACATTAGTTCATCCGGATGATCGAGAAAAACAAAAAGAGTATTTGGATGATCCTGAGAGTATGCCAGAAAAGCGAAGATACAAAATTATCCATCCTAAAAAAGGAGTTAGAGAAATAGAAGCTATAACTTCCGGAGTAACTGATTTCCTAAAGAAAAAGTATATCGTTACTATATCAACAGATATAACAGACAGAGATAAATTATGACCAAAAGTTTACCAAGATTGATCTTCCACTATCTGCCTCCCGGTGCCGTTGAGCAGCCTTCTGCAGCTTTTTCTATCATTAAATCTTTTATGGAAAGCAACGGCTATAAGACAACTGTTAATTATTGGAATATTCTATTTCAAAACATTCAGAGAAATCTTCTCTCCGTATCTGATCTTTCAGATAATAACATTAAGAATGACAGCTTACTTTCGTTATCTCCATTTCTCTATCTCATATCGAGTTTTTACAAGGACAGTAAAGCGAAGAGCAGAATATCTGACTTTATTAAAACCTGTTATCCTGAAATGATTATCAGGGACAAAGACTTTTTTGAATCCTATCTTAAAAACTCATCTGCTCTATTTCTGGATGCGTTCAAAAGTGAATTGGAAAAACTGCCTGAAAACCAGAATATCATTCATGCCTTTACTGCGAGATTCGATCAGTGGATTTCCGCCGCTGTCCTTTCAAAGACAATTAAAAACATTTCTCCGCTAACGCCAATAATAATAGGCGGGTTTGACTCCAAAGAGGAAGCTCTCAGCGTAATGAAAATTGTAGATACTTTTGATTATGCAATATGGGGAGAAGGAGAGCATTCACTCCTTGCGCTTTGCAATAATCTGAAAAACAATAATTCAGATCATTCAAACATCAAAAATCTTATCTTCAGGGCAAATAAAGAACTGTGCTTTGCAGATTCAGAATGTCATCTCGAGCAAACTTCATTTGACTTAAATTCCGTATCTCCGGATTATGAAGAGTATTTCGATTTCATAGACAAATATAGTGTCAGAAAAGATACCGTCTTTATTCCGCTGGAAAACGGCAGAGGATGCGCGTGGAATAAATGCAATTTCTGCTTTTTAAATACAAGCTATAAGCATAGACTTAAAGACAACCATAAGATTCTAAGCGAAATTAAAGATTACTCACAAAGATATGGAGTTTTCAATTATGTATTTACTGGAACAGATATAACAAGTTTCAAATATCATAGCTTTGAAAAATTATTGGACGGTTTGATAATACTGACCAACGAGTCCGACACGGAATTTACCTTTATCGCAGAACTCATTCCAAAAAATATATCAGATGATGTCATTAAAAAGATGTCTGTCTTGAACTTCACAGTCCAAATCGGATACGAAGCTATATCTGATTCTATTCTGAAGAAAATGAATAAACTCACACGATTTTCAGATCTGTTGCTTTTCCTGAAGCGCGCAAGTAAATATGGATTAAAGATAAAAGGATCAAATATCCTCACAAGAATGCCAGGAGAAAATGATTCTGATATTGTTGAATCTACAAATAATCTTCCATATCTCAGATTTTTCCTCGGAGAACAAGGTTTCAGTCATACAAAAGCCAATATAAACATTAAGCAAGGATCAAATTTCTACAAAACTCTTCCCAAAAGCAAAGAAAAAGACTGGTGTAACAACACTGTAGCTGATCTTCTGCCTAATAAGATAATTGACCACCTTTCTAATAGATTTCATTTATTCGCTTACTCTACAAATCTACTTAAGAATGAAAATCTATGGAATGACTTTAACCATACTGAAAATCACTTCGAAAAGAATCGCTATTATTACAAAGTTATTAGGAACGGTAATTGCCTTATATATAAGGAATTTTGCAATGACAGACTTGTTAAATCTATTACCTTTGATGATCAGCTCTATATTGATATTCTCAAGTTAACATCCAACAGTATCGAATCCATCTCGACTATAAAAAACAAGCTCACTCCTACACACTGCAATTTGAATGAAAAACAAATACAAGGCTGCCTAAGCGATTTAAAAAAAGAATACCTCCTCTATTACAATAGGGATATAGACTCCAGCATTATCTCAACTATAAACGCTCTAAATACAGAACAATAAAAAGCGCTTGATTCTTTCACCTCTTCCCGAGATTCCTGACTTTTCTAAAAAGCTAAAAATACCACCATTTGTAT
>JBAXXY010000164.1:0-5884 GCA_037127655.1 Lentisphaerota bacterium | reverse complement strand
GGCTATATCTATACTGTAGTCTATGCCTGCTCCATTGAATATCTTGCCATCAGATCTTCTCTTCAATGATATATATGCAATGGCTCTGGCGTCTTCTCCCTTATCAATTGCCTGTTCCTGATAGAGTTCAAGAGAAAATGTCTCGGTCAGACCTGATGATTGCAGGGCATGAACAGCCGCAGAAATAGGACCATTGCCCCAGCCTTTAACTACGCACTGTTTCCCTTCTTTCAGGAGGTTGAGCTCAATGTGCGTTATATCTGAAGAAGTGGTTTCTGGTGAAGTTTTCTTCTGAGACGAAACATATTCAAACATCCCTTTGACATCTACAAAGTTTTCGTCAAATATCCGTCTTATCTCAGAAGCAGATATTTCGGCTCCTTTTGTGTCGGCAAATTTTTGAACAAGGTCTCCAAGTTCAGGATGCATGGCTTTCGGGATACAGATGCCGTATTCATTTTCGAGAATATAGGCTACTCCCCCTTTGCCGGACTGGCTGTTAATTCTAATGAGCTGTTCGTATTTCTTGCCGATGTCGAGCGGGTTAATGTGCAAATAAGGCACTTTCCATCCCACATTAAAGAGTTCAGCGGCTTTCTCTCTTGAACTCATTCCTTTTCTTATGGCATCCTGATGAGAACCCGAGAATGCAGTAAAAACCAGGTCTCCAGCATAAGGATGTCTCGGATGGACAAGAATCCCGGATATTTCCTCTACTTGCTTTATAACATCTGGCAGTTTTTCGAAATTTAGTCCAGTCTTTATTCCTCTTGAGTGCAGATTGAGGGCAAAAGTAATCAAGTCCAGATTTCCTGTCCTTTCTCCGTGTCCAAGCAATGTGCCTTCGACTCTGTCAGCTCCCGCGGCAAGGGCGAGTTCTGAAGCTGCGACTGCGCAACCCTGGTCATTATGAGCGTGAAGGCTTATCAAAACTTCGTCGCGGTATTTATAATTTTTGCAGAAATATTCAATCATGTCTGCGTAGTGATTGGGAGGTCTTCTTTCGACTGTTGCAGGAAGGTTAAGTATCAAGTCGCCTTTGAACTTCGGTTTCCAGACTTTTTTGACTCTTTCACAGAGTTTGATAACAAAATCAATGTCGCTGTCTGTGAACTCCTCGGGAGAAAATTCATAGGAAATTCTATCTCTCATTCCTGCTTTCGTGATGGCTTCAAGTGCCATTCTTGTTCCTTCTTCGGCCATTTCGAGGACTTCATCTCTGTTCTTTTCAAAAACAATCTTTGAATGAAGGTCTGAAGTTGCTACATAACAATGGAAAATCGCCTTATCTACGCCTATGAGAGATTCCACACTTTTTTCTATCAGGTGTTTGCGTGCTTGCGTGAGGACTGAAATCCTTACATCTTTTGGTATGTGATTATTTACGATAAGCGAGCGGACAAAATCAAAATCATCCTTCGAAGCAGAGGGGAAAGCTACTTCAATTTCTTTAAAACCTATCCCGACCAGCATATTAAAGTATCGCAATTTCTGTTCCGGATTCATTGGTATCGGAAGAGCCTGATTGCCGTCTCTTAGGTCAACAGAACACCAGATCGGAGACTTATCTATCTCTTTGTCAGGCCATTGTCTGTTCTTAACGGGAATCCTTTCCGGATACTTGTAATCGGGGTATTTTTTCATTTGGACACTTTTTTATAGTTGGTTGAATTGATGTAGAACAATAGATTAAATCTAAATCTATTTTAGTTGCTGAAGTAAATTTTAAACAAAATTCTTTGCCATTCAAATTGTATGCAGAATATTAAGCATAATAATTATCATCCATAACAATTCTCTATACTTGATTAAATGTAGTTTTAATATGAAAGACAGAATGCAGTTGAGTTTAAACCTGGAGAAGGAGGACAACCAACTTCTCAAGTCAATGAAGGAAGGGAAATTTGTAATCCTCTTTGAAATAGATATACCGACATCAAACTGTGATATCGAGACAGTTACTTCACGATACGCTCCTTTTCTGAAGGCAGTAAACAATGTAGAAGGCTTCAAAAGCGGTTTGGCATTTACAGATAAAAGAGACTCGCAAGAGAGCATGGATATGCTGGATTTTGCTTCCGAAATATGCCATGAGCATAAGTCCAACCACCTTGTTTTTATATCGGGAAGAAATAAATCAAAAGCTAAAATGGTCGATACGATACAGTCCTGTATAGCAAGCGGTTTTACTAATATCGTCCCAGTATCAGGTTCTACTTATAAGGGCGAAACTGCAAAAGATTTGTCCAATGTAAACTTTTTTGAAAGCGTGTCGGCTATAAAAGCAGTAAAAGAAGAGATCACTCAAAACCCTCAGCTAAATATCGGAACTGTAGTAAACCCATTCAAATATTCACAGGAATCGACACATACCCAATACTTTAAACTTGTCAAAAAGATTGATGCCGGAGCCGGATTCGTCGTTTCGCAAGCCGGTTGGGATATTCAGAAGAATCAGGAGTTGAGATGGTATCTTGAAACCAGGAATTATTTCGAACCATGTCTTGGTAATATCATTCTTCTCAGCCCTGAAAAGATCCAGAAGATCGTCTCAGATTCTTCCCATGGAGTTTTTCTCTCTACTGATTTCTTAAATATTTTAAACAAAGAATCGCGACTTAGCGTGTCGCAGTTCTGGGCGGCTCAGTGGAGAAGATTTCAGCTTTATGTCGCTGGTCTCAGATGGATGGGATACAGCGGCGTGGTAATCTCAGGTCTTGACAGCGAAACTTATGTTAATACCGTAGCCTCAAAAATCTCAGCAATCCTCAAAGATTTGTCGAACTTCGAGAACTGGAGAGAGATTTATCTGAATTTCCTTTCAAGAAGCGAAATGGCTCCATATCCATACAAATATTACATCTACAAAAACCTCTTGAAGGAAAACTACTTTGATAAGGCGGAACTTACTTTGAAAGATGTTGCCCCTTGCTCTTTTGGAGAAAGATTTAACTTCAGGTTTTCTGAGTTCAAGAAGAATCTGCTTGATGGCAAAAAAGCTGTAATCAAGGAAGATGATATTGCTTCTAAATTCTATCTTTCATCGAAATCATGCCCCAAAGGAATGACTCAAGGACCATGCGGAGAAACTAATCACAACAATTCCTGTTGTCTTAATTCATTAAAAGAGTGCATCTATTCCAAACTCTTCCGCCTTGCTTCCTGGCAAAAAAACTTCGAACCCTTCGAGTAATTTTTAGGTTTGTTTTTTGATGAAATGGAGGGAATCGCCGAAGTCTGAATAGTTTATTGTTTCGCCGATAAGAGCGAGTTTTCTTTCAAGTTCGGGCAGAGTAAACTCTGTCAACCCTGATTTGCCTTCATAGAGCTGGTATGATTTCTTGTATTTGAGTTCAGTAAAGTTCGGCATAACTACATTTGCTCCTGCTCTTATCCCTTTGATGAAACCTTCCGGGTCGAGAGTATTCAGAGCCGTTGTTGAGGCAATATTCACATTTTCCAGGAGAAGGCGACAGCAAGCAATCATTTTTAGCGATAAGTTCACTAAATTAGATTTTGCCTGAGCATCAAAAGACTGAATAAAATCCTTTCCAAGAGGCGTGCCGAAGTGAGGGATGTAAGGCCCCATGCCAATCATATCTGCATCAATAGTCTTATAGAAAAGGAGATCGCAAGCCAGGTCTTCTATAGTTTGTCCGGGCAGACCTATCATTACTCCAGTTCCGACCTGGTATCCTGTCTCCCTAAGAAACCGGAGGCATTTTACTTTCTCTTCATAGACTGAACATCCCCGATGTATTGCATCGAAAAGATTTCTATTAGTAGTTTCGATTCTTAACAAATAGCGTCTGGCGCCTGCTTCATACCATCTTTTGTATGTTTCTTTTGATTGTTCGCCTAGACTCAGAGTAATTCGAATTTCACTATTCAAAGACATTAGAGATCTGATCAGATCCTCAATGTACGAAACGAAGTCTTCGTCTTTCCTTTCACCCGACTGAATCACAAGAGATGTAATATTGTATTTTAAAGCGTTTTTGAAATAGTTTATTACATCTTCTTTAGTGAGCGTAAATCTTTCTATATTAGAATCTTTTCTTATTCCGCAATATAGGCAGTTTTGCGTGCAGATGTTGCTTAGTTCAATCAACGCTCTCAAGTTGACTTTATTGTCTGACTTTAGCCATTTAAGTTGTTGCGCCTGGTCAAAAAGTTTCTCTATCTCGCTTTTATCATCGATGGATAGAAGCCTGACCAAATTATTTTTAGATAGCTTTGTCATTAGAGTAGTTGATCGCGTTTGTCTTCTTCTATGAGGTGGAGCTTATCTGAAATTATTTTTTGTTTTCTTAGATCAGTAATTTTATGCAACTCTCTATCAATGAGAGCCAGACCATCTTTTTTTGTCTCTTCTGACGCATAGTCCAGAAGATATTCTTTGAGTGTAAGCAGTGCATTAGGCGTGCAAAATTTCTCTATGAATCCCGGGATGGCATATTCCATAAAAACTTTGCCAGTTCTGCCGACACGATAACATGATGTGCAGAAACTTGGCAGATAACCATCATGGATTAATTCTTTGATAATCTGATCCATCGGACGGCTGTCACTGAGTGAAAACTGTTCCTTGTTTCCTGTTTTTTCCTCTTTCCCTTTGGAGTATCCGCCTAATTCTATACATGAACCTGCATCTATTTGGGAAACCCCGAATCCTAGTGCTTCATTTCTGATTTTAGCGCTTTCCCTTGCTGTTAATATAAGCCCGGTATATGGAACGCTGAGTCTAAGTATGGCAATTAATTTGATGAAGTCTTTGTCGCTTACAAAGTTCTTGCTGTCTAAGTTTACGCCGTGAGCCGGTCGAATCCTTGGGAAGCTAATAGTATGCGGACCGACTCCGTATCTTTCCTGAAGATAGAGTGAGTGTTTAACGATTGATAGAGCCTCGAATCTCCAGTCATATAAACCGAATAATGCGCCGATACCCATGTCATCGCATCCGGCTTCAAAAGCCCTGCTTAATCCGTCCAGCCTGTAAAGATAGTCACCTTTGCATGTATTTTCAGGATGCATTGAGCGGTAGGTTTTGTGATGGTATGTCTCCTGAAATATCTGATATGTTCCGATGCCTGAATCTTTTACGGTCTTAAAACCCTCAATGCTCATCGGAGCGGCGTTGATATTAACGCGTCGTATTTCGCCATGACCTGTTTTGATGGAATAGACTTTTCTGACAGTGTCTGCGATAAATTTAGGCGAGTAGTCAGGATGCTCTCCGAAAACAAGTATCAGCCTCTTGTGCCCGACATTTTCAAGAGTTTTAACTTCTGCGACAAGTTCATCAGTTGTCAGCGTCTTTCTGACAGTAGTTCTTAAACTTTTTCTGAATGCGCAGTATTCGCAATCATTTATGCAGTGATTGCCGATATATAGCGGGGCGAATATCACGATCCTATTGCCGTAAACTTCTTTTTTAAGCTGTCTGGCAGTATCCTTTATTTCTTCTACGAGTCCTTCATCAGTGGATGCGATGAGCGAAGCGCATTCTTCGGCAGACAAAGGCTCTTTGGCCATACTTTTTGCAAGTATGTCTCTTATTTTAACTTTGTCTTCCCTGGAGTTTTTTATCAATTCTTCTATGTTTGAATCGTTAATGAAGTCAACGCAATTTTTTGAATACCTTTCCATAGATGTTTTTCTTATGTCAGATTTTTTTAAGTGTTATTGTGAATTTTGAACCCTTTCCAAACTCGCTTTCCAATTTGATATTTCCATCGTAAAGTCTTACTAGTTTACTAAGGATGGATAGACCCAAACCGCTTCCTTCAATCCCTTGAGTGAACTCATTTTTACATCGAACGAATTCCTTAAAAATTTTACTTTTTTCTTCGTCCTTGAAACCAATCCCGGTATCTGCTATTTC
>JBAXXY010000163.1:0-5941 GCA_037127655.1 Lentisphaerota bacterium | reverse complement strand
TATTAGTTCAATGGTTTTTAAAGTCTAAGGCAAGGTTAAAATAAAGTGATTAAAACCATAAACTAAGAGAGTGGCAAATGCCTTTTTTCATTAAAATCTACATTGCGATTTTTATGTTGCTTCTAGTATCTAATATTATCTTCCACTCTAAATTCAAGATGAAGATTCTATTCCTTATTTATGAGATATTCAGCGCTCTTTATATGATGACATTGATTATTATCTACTTTGATCCGCTGTTATTGGAAAAGCTCAACATTATAAGCATTATTCCATTGATTTTAATCATAGGCGTTGACATCTATTTCACTACTATCGGCTCGATAAAAGAACTAGGTTTAAATCTCCCGGATATTCCAGAAAAATCACAAGAAATGGCAAAAATCATATCCATCCTCTTCAATGCGCCTGCCTATGTTATCGGCATCATGGCATCACTGGAAATCCTTAAAAACAATCACATCCTTTAACCCTAACTACAAATCGATTATGAAAAACTACTCCATATCCAAAATTAAAACAGATTTCATTCCCTCTGCAAGTTTTGACTCCTCAATTTGGGCTAGCATAATTCCGCTAAAGATAGATACTTGGCCATGGCATAAATCCGATGAGCCAAAAGTCCCATCTGTGGAGGTTAAAGTCCTCTATTCTGATAAAAACCTCTATCTCAGGTATTTTGTCAAAGAAAAATTTATTATTGCCAAAACCGCTGAACCTCAAGGTAAAGTTCACCTCGACAGCTGTGTAGAGTTTTTTGTTTCTCCAAATGAAAACGGTTACTTCAACTTTGAACTAAACTGCATAGGCTCAATTCACCTTGGATTTAAACAGGACAGATATTCAGGCGGATTTATCGAAGAGAAAGATTTAAACAAAATTATAGTCGCAACAAGTCTTACGAAAGGCAAAGCTATAGAGGATGCAGTCGCCTCTCCGAAAGAAGGTTACATCGTAGAGTATTCAGTTCCATTAGAATTATTTGTCGAATATTCAAAATGCGAAAGACCAGTGAAAGGAACTTTCTGGAGAGCTAACTTTTATAAATGCGGCGACAATCTACCTTCTCCATCATGGGGTGTCTGGTCAAATGTCGCCACACCTAAACCCGACTTCCACAGACCAGAATTTTTCGGTACAATTCTTTTTTCATGAAGCCTATAAGAAATCGCTTTCAGCCGAAGAATGAATTTAGCTGGTCGCTGTCGAGATTATCTCTCTTCAACTACTGCCAAAAGGCTTACTATTTTCACTATTATGCTTCATGGGAAGGATGGCTTGACGATGCGACAACTTTTCAAAAGCATATTTACAGACTCAAACAGATAAAAACAGAAAAAGAATGGATAGACGAACTCATCTTGGAATCATTAGCAAAAGCCATCAAGAAAGAGATTGAATCAAATATTCAATCCATAAAGTCATATTGTTTCAGAAGAGCATACGCTGAACTGACAAGCCTTCAAAATAAAGAGTTCCTCAAGGATCCCAAAAAACTATCTTTATTCAGTTATTATTATGACAAAGAAAGTGTTTTGTCCATCCAGAACAGAGTATCAGAAAGGATGAATGAAATATTCGAGGTGCTAGCTTATCACAAACTTTATCACCTGCTAAACAAGAAATTCCTTGATTTTGTATCTGTAAATGAATTACTAAAGTTCAACCTTGGACAAATCCCAATATGGTGCAAACCTTCATTCATCTATCACGAAGCAGAAGAGATTATCATAGAAAACTTCAGGTTCAATGATTTCAGAAACGATTTAACATGGCCGTTATCATCAGCTATTTCTCTAATGTTTTGTTTAAGAACCTTACTGAGACAAAATAAAAAACTCCAACCAAAAACAATTTTTATTTACAGCAAAAATCTTCTTCCTGTTTATGCCACTTTAAACATAACAGAAACAGCAGAAATAATCTTAAACTCTGCACAATTGATGCTATCTCGCCTAACGACTGAAGGGGAAGCTGTAGATATAAATTTCCCAGCCTGCTCAAAAAAAGAAAAATGCCGCGAATGCAACTTTAAGGAAGCATGCGCGGCAGGAAGTTAACTGATTAATCGTTGCTCTGTTGAGCTTTGGCGTCTTTCTTGGCCTGTTTGAGAGATTTCATGTAGTCCTTGAGATCACTTTGGGCTTTTCCCAAAGCTTCTTCGGCTGAAGCTACTGCCTTGTATTGATCAGCCATTTTGCTCTGCATTTCAGAAACTGCTTTTGCATCTGCAGCTACAGAAGTATCAGCAGAAGATCCGGCTTTCTGAGCCATCTTTTGAGACATCTTCTCACACTTCTGAGCCATCTTCATGCATGATTTAGGAGTCATAGCTCCACATCCTTTGCCCTGATCCATCATCATTGCGCTGCAACTAGAGTTAGCCTTGCAGTCAGCTTTGAGTTTCATCATGGCATTCATCTGGTCAGAAACACTCTGTGCGGCTGTCGAACATTTGTTGTAGAGATCAGCAAGTTTGGCATCGCCTTTAGTTGTTGCCTTTGCAGCCTTATCTTTGAACATTTGTGCTTTATCAGCGTATCCGTTAGCTACTCCGCCGCAATCTTTCTTATCGCCTTTCGTCATTGGGCAATTTTTCATATCCATTCCAGGCATTGATGTCTGGTCTGCGCTCTGAATAGTTGTAGTTGTCTGTGCTGTAGTTGTAACTGTATCTTCAGCAAACATTGCTGAAGATCCGATTAGAGTTACTGCCATTATTCCAATAGCTAGTTTTTTCATTTTGGTTTCCCCTTTCTGTTAATTGATACAATGTTACGGGCAATAATTAATCTTATTTGCATAACATAAAATACAATTAGTTTTGACAAGATGATGAAATAATATTCTTTTCATATATATTTTCGAAGTTTATGATGATTTTTAATAATAAACACAAAACATTGGAAGTATAAAATGCCTCAACTTGTTTTAGGTATTCCAAAGGGAAGTTTGGAAACCACCACCGTAGAAATGTTCGAAAAAGCCGGATACAAAATCAAAATCAATCCAAGATCATATTATCCTACAATCAACGACGATGAAATCGAATGTATGCTTATCAGAGCCCAGGAAATGGCCAGATATGTCGAGGAAGGCATTCTAGACTGCGGGCTGACCGGCAAAGACTGGATAGTCGAAACAGGCGCTGATGTAGAAGAAATTGCTGAACTTATTTATGGCAAAGTCGGAAGAAAACCACTCCGCTGGGTACTTGCAGTTCCAGAAAATGGACCGATACAAAAACCTGAAGACCTTGAAGGAAAAAGAATATCCACTGAGGCTGTGGGAATGACAAAAAAATATCTGGAAAGAAAAGGAATAAACGCATCTGTAGAGTTTAGCTGGGGCGCTACGGAAGTAAAACCTCCAAGACTTGCCGATGCCATCGTAGAAATTACTGAAACAGGCTCATCGTTAAAAGAAAATAAGCTCAAAATAATTGACGAAATCTGTACATCCACAACTAGATTGATAGCTAACAAAAAATCTCTTGCCGATGATTGGAAAAAAGCAAAGATTGAAAAGATTGCCCTTCTCTTAAAGTCAGTCCTGAATGCTGAAGGCAAAGTAGGATTGATGATGAATGTCAAGGAAAGCGATCTCTCCAACATCCTTGGAATGCTCCCTGCACTTGAAAGGCCCACAATATCAAAGCTTGCTGAAGAAGGTTGGATCGCTCTAAATACAATTATCGAAGAAGATACTGTCCGCGATATAATCCCGGAACTCCTAAAGAGAGGCGCTCATGGAATCGTAGAGTATCCTCTTAACAAACTTTTCTATTAGAATTAATTCCCACTGAAAGCCGGGCAACCGGCTTTTTTTATTATGCCCCTCAAAATTATTTATATCTCTGTAACTTCATCTTATTCTCACAGCTCACCTGTTTATGGACAACTCAGAGTATTTGCTGAAGAAAATTGCGCCGATGATATGGAATGGGAATTTATTGAAACATCAATCAACGATAGTTTTGACGATACCATCCTGAGAATTTTAGCTTTTTCTCCTAACTTGATTTTATCTACAGGATACCTATTTAACATAGAATTTATTATAAAGCTTCTGTCGAGAGTTTCTCCGCTCCATCCTGAAGCTATAATTGCGCTTGGTGGACCGGAATTTCTGGGAAACAATGAACTATTCCTAAGACAGAATAGATTTATCTCAGCCGTGTTCAGAGGCGATGAAAGCCCTTTGCCGGTCTTTTTGTCAAACTTAACTGATTCCTCTAAATGGCATTCCATTAATGGTATCTGCTACATTGATAAAGATGTATATATTGATAAAGAAACAGCCAAAATACAGCGACATCTGGACAAACTTCCTTCCCCTTATATTAAAAGATATTTCTCTTCAGATAAACCCTTTATCCATTTCGAAACATCAAGAGGGTGTCCCTCATTGTGTCTGTTCTGTTCAAGCTCTAACTCAAACCCTGCATATCATAGCATTGAAAGAATCGACTCTGATCTTTCAATAATCAAAAAGGCAGGAATAAAAGAAATAAGGATTCTCGACAGAACTTTCAATGTCCCTGAAGAAAGAGGCATATCTATAATAGAGCTTTTCATTTCAACATACCACGATATCAAATTTCACTTGGAAATCGATCCTTCCAAACTTACTCAGAACTTTATTGACGCCCTTAGCAAAGCGCCTAACTCAATGTTTCACATAGAAGCAGGCGTCCAGACCTTGTCTCAACCATCGCTTGAGATTATAAATAGAACTACAAACATAGAAAAAATGACATCCCATCTATCTCAAATCTGCAGTCTTAAAAACATCAAGGTTCACACGGATCTAATAGCCGGATTACCGCTTCAAACATTTTCAGATGTTATAGAAGATATAAGAACTTTAGCTAGACTTAATCCAGATGAAATTCAATTAGAAGTTTTAAAACTCCTCCCTGGTTCTCTGCTAAGAAATAAAGAACTTTTTAGCGCCAAATATTCGCCATTGCCTCCCTATGAAGTCCTAGAGACTCCAAACATCTCTTTCTCTGAACTATTCAAACTTAAAATAATATCAAGGATTATAGACATCTATCACAATACAAAAAACTTCAAAACACTATTTAATTTTGCATTAACAGATAAGAATTTCCTTCAAGGTTTTGCAGAACTCAACTCAATAGCATTAATACGCAAAGAGAAACCATCTTTAGAAACGAGACTCTTAATGATATACGAATATGCATCTAAAAAACAAAATAAACCTCTCTATGAGTTGACGCTCCTTACCTCTTTCATGCTCGGAATAATCCCCAGAAAGTTCCTCGAACTAAACACTATCAAACAGGACGAAATTGAAAAATTCAATAGAAAAATAATCTGGACAAAAGGGAATGAACTCTCTTTCAACCATGCTTTCCTATGTTCTTTTGAATATAGTCTATTTGGGCTAATGGATAATCAAGACAAATCTTGTCTGCATAATCCCGCAAAATATATTTTCTACTATCCTACGCTTAGTTTTTCGAAAACCCTTTCTCATATTGAAGAAGTAACCGAAAGTTAAATCTGACCGTATTTTGCAAAACACTGTTTGATTTTCTTTTCAATCAAACTAGTTTATTTGCTCTTCAAATGCGTTCTGGTAGCTCAGAGGATAGAGCATCTGACTTCTAATCAGAGGGTCGTGGGTTCGAATCCCGCCCAGAACACCATTTTTTTTGCCTGTTTTAGCCTCATTATACTAGTTTGTCTGCGATTGTCCTATTCTTTTAAAAGGTAAGTTAAGAGTAAGTTTTTCCTACTAAACAGTAAGTTATCAGTAAGTTTTTTCGGCTCTTCCCCAACAACGGGGGCAGTTTTTAATTAAGCGCATAGCGCTCTTACTCTCAAACGGTAATTCTCAAAATTTCTGAAACCGTAGGCTCTTCTGGATATCATTTCCATTTTTGTATGGAACCCTTCAGTTATTGAGTTGG
>JBAXXY010000162.1:0-6058 GCA_037127655.1 Lentisphaerota bacterium | reverse complement strand
AATTGGAGCTGTAGGACCCGCAGAGTTTTACTCCAAAACAGTCGGAGCAACTAATATTCCAGGCTCAGATCAAAGCGTTTACAAAACTTTACTAGGCAAAGATTTTTGACCGCTAACCGCATATCAATTATTTCAGACCTGCGACTTGGCAACCTTTATACTTTTCTAATATGAGCACAGTAGAAATTGAAAAAATTGAAAAAAACAAATCGCTTTTTCAAATAAGCCTGTCATCTGGAGATTCATTTCTCTTTCTTCCGGACATTGTTTATGGGAGAAGTTTGAAAGAAGGAGGCTCGTATGAAAGAAGTTATTTGGATTCCCTCAGAGAGGATAATGATGAACTTTTATGTTTTGATGCACTCCTAAGAATCCTCAGAATCAGACTGCATTCTACTGCTGAACTCAAAAAAAAACTATCCCTCAAAAAGTTCAAAAACTCAATAATAGAAAAAGCTATCCTGAAAGCTATGGAAACAGGTTTAACTAATGACAATGTTTCAGCACAATCCTATAAGAACGAACTTGTAGCAAAGGGGTACGGATCTCTTAGAATTAAAGAGTCTTTTCGCAGAAAGGGTTTTCCTAAAGAAATTATTGAAGATCTAATTTCCGAAGATAGTAAGGAATCATATAATGAAAGAGAAAATGCCCGTAAATTATTCGATAAAAAACTTTCTTTTCTGCAAAGAGATAAATCTCTCCAAAAACAGAAACTAAAAGAAAAAATCTTTAGGTTTATGCAGGGAAAAGGTTATTCAAATGACATAATCTTTTCTCTTATGAAAGACTTTAAGGAATAGTTACAACCTTTTATTTTCCATGAATTAGAATTTCCCTCTTGCAGATGTAAGTTTAGCTTCTTATTCTTTTGAATTTAACCAACCTATTATTTGAATTACTGATGGACAAAAAATTTATCCGCAACTTTGCTATTATTGCTCACATTGACCATGGAAAATCCACCCTTGCAGACAGGTTTCTTGAAGTAACAAGCTGTGTCAACAAACGAGATTTTCAGAATCAAGTACTTGACAGCATGGATCTTGAAAGAGAAAGAGGCATTACCATAAAGTCACACCCTGTAAGGATGTCTTATGTCGCCAATGACGGTAATGAGTACGAGCTTAATCTTATTGATACTCCGGGGCATGTGGACTTTACTTATGAAGTCAGCAGATCTTTGGCCGCCTGTGAAGGCGCTTTGCTTCTGGTAGATGCAGCGCAGGGAGTTCAAGCGCAGACTGTCGCAAATGCCAAGCTGGCAATGAGACAAAATCTGGTTATTATACCTATTGTAAATAAAATAGACCTTCCTTCCGCCAACGCTGAATTATGCTGCCAACAGCTTGAGGAAATATTAGCCATCCCAAGAGAGGAAGTTCTTCTGGCAAGCGCAAAAGAGGGCACAGGCATAAAGGAAATTCTTGATACTGTAGTAAAAAGAGTTCCACCCCCAAGAGTCTCATCTGAATCAAAAGGGACAAGCGCACTTATTTTCGACTCTACCTATAACTCATACAGAGGGGTCGTGAACTATGTTAAAATGGATAAAGGTTTCCTTAAAAGAGGCCATAAAATCCGTCTTTTCAGCAATGACCTTGAGAGCGAAATAAAGGAAGTAGGTTATTTCAAGCCTGGCATGGTTCCTCTTGAAGAGCTTACTGAAGGTTCTGTCGGGTATGTGATAGCAAATATCAAATCGCCAGCAGATACAAAAATAGGCGATACTATCACAAGAATGGATGACAGAGCCTCAGCTCCTCTGCCGGGGTTTAAAGAAATAAGACCTTTAGTTTTTAGCGGTATTTATCCTATAGACACGGCTGACTATGAACAACTCAAGTTCAGTATGGCAAAACTCCAGCTTAATGACTCGGCTTTTGTCTATCAGGCAGAAAGTTGTGTTGCTTTGGGCTTTGGTTTCAGATGCGGATTCCTCGGCCTGTTACATATGGAAATTATACAGGAAAGGTTACGCCGCGAATATGACATGGACATCATTGCCACATATCCAAGCGTAGTTTATAAAGTTTATCTTAAGAGCGGAGTGATGAATCTTGTTGACAATCCAATTCATCTGCCTGATCCGACTATGATTGACAAAATAGAAGAGCCTATCATCAAAGCGAGCATAATGATTCCGAATATATACATCGGAGAAGTCATGAACTTGGTTTTGAATAAGAGAGGCGAATGCGCATGTACTGAATCAGTTGATGCAAATCATGTCATAATAACTGCTCACCTTCCTCTGCACGAAATACTTATAGACTTTCACGATAAACTCAAGTCCTGCACAAAGGGATATGGAAGCATGGACTATGAACCGCATGATTACAAAGCCGACGATTTAGTTAAACTAGATATTCTGGTACATGGCGAACCTGTCGATGCTTTCTCTTCAATTGTTCACAGGAGTTTTGCAGAAACAAGAGGTCGTCAGATAGCTGAAAAATTAAAAGATGTAATCCCGCCTCAGATGTTTCAGGTGCCAATTCAGGCCGCTATCGGAGGTAAGATTGTTGCCAGAGAAACTATTAAACAGCTTCGTAAGAATGTAATAGCCAAATGCTATGGCGGAGATATAAGCAGAAAGAGAAAACTTCTTGACAAGCAAAAAGAAGGTAAAAAGAAAATGAAACAGGTAGGAAGAGTTAATATTCCGCAGGAAGCCTTTGTAGAAATCCTCAAATCCGAAACTTGAGTTATGTTTCAATTTTTAAAAAAAAGACGCTCCAGAAAAGATCTCCATCACTTCAAGAAAAGAATTGAAGGCATCCTGAAAAGAGATGATGATATTCTTACTGATTCATTAAAGAGTGATTTAAATTCTATATCTCAAAAAATTGATTCGCTTAAGTCTTTTGATATATCTAAAGCTGATAAAGAACATCACATTTTATTAGAAAAATTTACTAAACTCTTTCCTGCCAGAAGATTTAAACTTATCGGTGAGTATGCCGAAATTCTAGTCGTAGCTTTAACTGTAGCGTTCGGAGTAAGAGCTCTTTATACTCAGCCTTTTAAGATTCCCACAAGCAGCATGCAGCCTACTTTATTCGGTATTCACTATGTGGACAAATCTGTAATCCCATCTGTCCCGCAGCCTTTAAACTATCTCTTGTTTTCCACATTGCGCGCAGATTTGACTATTGAGAAAGATGGCAGTTTTCAGGGAATTTATCCTCCATATAATAAGTTTCTCATTTTTCCATGGACATCTTTGCAAATAGGGGATTTAAAATACGCCTTGCCGGGAACTCCGCAAAAAGTCACAGAGTACTGTTTCAACAAACTATCAGAGGTTCCATCTTTTTTTCCTTCAGGGCTCTCTCTTTGTGATGGTTATTTATCCGATGGCGACCATCTGTTTGTTAATAGATTATCCTATCATTTTACTGAGCCTGAAAGAGGAGATATCGTCGTATTCACCACTAACGATTTAAAGAATGATTCGACAGGTGAACCGCTCTCTAATATAGGTTATTACTATGTAAAAAGACTCGTTGGAATGCCTGGCGATACTCTCAAGATTGAAAATAATATCCTGATGGTCAAAATTAAAACTTCCGATAAATTTATTCCAATAACAGATTTTGGCATAGAAGCTTTTAAGCGTGTTTACTCAAATAAAGGCGGATACCAGCCTTACATCCCATACGGAAGACTAGCAGTAGGTTCAGAAGTTAATGTTCCTGACAATTCATATTTTATGCTTGGTGACAATACTCTTTGGAGCGCTGATAGCAGATATTGGGGCTTTGTTCCCCGTTCAAATATCGTAGGCAAAGCATCATTTGTTTTCTGGCCGTTCTTAAGAAGATTTGGGTTTTCTGATGCTAATAGCGAGTTGGATGTTCCTACCACCGTAGGGCCGAATGGCTATATCAAAGCAATGACTCTTCAATAGGTGAAGTCTGATGGATGATATGCTTCCTAAAAGCACTTTCAGAGAGAATGAATCTTATTTTGTATCAAAAAAAATAATCTTTCTGAAACTCTTAATTTTATTCATTTCAGGGCTAATATTTTCTTTTGCTTTCCCATCCTACAACTTCTCTGTCCTGGGATGGATTGGCCTTATTCCTTTGTACCTTGCAATTAAGGATGTAAAGCCTAATAGAGCTTTCTTTTTTGGCCTTGTCTGGGGATATGGTTGGGCTATCGCTTCATTTTTCTGGCTGAGAAAAATCGAACCATTTATTCCTTTTGGGATGGCTCTGGTGCTGGCGCTCTTTCCCGCTCTTTGGGCTGCGTTGGTCTCTCTGACAAGAAAGAATATTCTCCTGCCAAATTCCGTCAGGCTATTGGGTTATACCGTATCAAAAAAATATCTCATTGAAAACAGACTTCACTTTAAAAAAATATACGCCGTTCTCATTTTCACTTCTTTCTGGTGTTTCTTGGAATGGCTGAGAAGTTGGATCTTTACCGGTCTTCCATGGAATTTTGTTGCCACGACACAGTGGAGTCATCCATTATTGATTCAAATTGCGTCCTTTACAGGTATTTATGGAGTAAGTTTTGTCGTCGTCTTTATGAACTTATCTATCGCTGAACTTCTGCACTCTCTCATTAACTCTCACAAATACCAAACAACATTCTACAAACCTGCAGTTTTATATGCGGCAATATTTATACTTCTCCTGAATGGGCTTTTCGGTTATTATTCAATAAAGAGTTATGCTTCAAGTTCTGCATCTGAAACGAATTTGAAAACACTTCTTATTCAGGGCGATATTCCTCAAATCAGATCCTATTCTGCTGAACAGGCAATGGAGTCTTTGGAAATTTATTCCAGATATTCGGAAGAGATGCTCCCTGCAAAACCTGATATATTGATCTGGCCTGAAAGCGCAGTTCCTCAGCCATTATTAGGAAATAGTTATCTAAGCTACGAGTATCGTTCGAGAATAAGCAACCTGATCGAAAAGTATCAAGTACCGATTTTGCTTGGCACTATCTACTACGATAGCCGCAAAGAAAGTCTATTATCCGAAGATTTCAAAGCCTATAATAGCGCAATCCTGATAAATAAGAGTGATCAAATCGATGGAATTTACAGCAAAATGCACCTGGTTCCATGGGGCGAATATACACCAGGAGAAAACCTTTTCCCTTTAAGCTATTTTTATCCGTGGATTAAACAGAAGTTTAGTATGGGGAGATCTTTATCTCCTGGCACGGAAAATACTATTTTCCGACTGAAGGACGGAATTAGGGCATCTGTCCTTATCTGCTTCGAGGACGCTTTCTCTTATGTGGCAAGAAGACATGTCATAAATGGAGCTAATTTGCTGATAACTATTACTAATGATGCATGGTTCCCAGACTCCAATGAACCTTCACAGCATCTTGCAGAGGCGGTTTTCAGGTCTGTAGAAAACAGACGCACGATGATCCGTTCAGGTAATAACAGCGGAACATGCGTTATCAGCCCGCTCGGCATAATTACTGACTCGATATTCTCTGAAGATATACAAGGTAGGAGAATCCTCCTGCCGGATAAACAGGGTAGGGGCGGAGTTATTTTTAATGTGAAAATTGAAAAGAATCCTACTCTGTCGTTCTATACAAAATACGGCGATATGTTTATTCTGCTCTTATCCTTTGTCGTCTTTTCGGGATTGCTTTGGTCTTTTTTGCAATGGAAGGAAAGGGAAATGAAACTTTACAACCTCATAACGAAATCGGATTAAAATAGAATCAACCACGAATTACTCGAATTTGCACGAATTTTAAATCTAAAAAATAAGAACTCTTGGGACAGTAGCAAAGAGAAATGGTATTTATCTATCGTCGATGTGATTGCCGTATTAACTGACCAAAATGATTTTCAGGGAGCAAGAAACTATTGGAAGGTATTAAAACACCGCTTGCTGAAAGAGGGAAATGATAAGGATATTTTTAGCTTAACACTGCAGGTATTGCCTTTATAACACTACAATTAATTTTAAGGACTAACTCTTTAAGGTAGGGTTTTTATGTTCACATCAGCATTGAATTCTGGGATTATATCTTACAAGAAGATAATTAATATTCTAAAGTTCGTATC
>JBAXXY010000161.1:0-6079 GCA_037127655.1 Lentisphaerota bacterium | reverse complement strand
CTGTATAATAATCAAGTATCATGTTTTCCAACAAATATGAACCTATTGAAGGCATCGTTGGTCGGGCATTCCAATATTTAATTGCCCTAATTACATTAAGTAAATTTCCTTCGTGCGCTTTATTTAATTTAAAAAGTCTATCACTATCAATTCTTGGATCTGTTTTCTTCCAATTTCCACTTCCATCTGGAATTATGTAATAGGTTCGCTTGTAAATGTCTTCCGTTGTAAAAAAACAGGGAACAATATCAAATACCCAATCATAAGATTCAAGATTTAGTGTTGCGGCTTCTAAATTTCTTTTGATTTCAGCTTTTTTATACTGAGATACTCCAGTCAGTTTTGTAATAAAAGCATTTATCACTTTTCTGGAATTAAGGATAGTTGTTCCTTCATTGACATAGTCTTTAAATCGAGTTGCAGAGGCAGGTACATTTATTTCAATTTTATCTGTGGACTCATTGTATGTACAACCGTCAGCAGTCATACATATCATGATGTCGATGTCGTCTAATGGTTGCTTTTTTGTAGATCTTGAGAATGAACCGAAAAAGATATTTTTTTCTGAATAGATACTGGGAAATTTTGTGTCATCATTAGGGAAAGTTTCAATTTGTCCAACAAGCCATTCTCTGCTGCCACGAGCCTTCTTTGTTTGGTCAGAGTCAAGATTGACTGTGTCAGTCATAAATTTATTAAATGCTTCGATAACTGTTTTCGCCATTCTCTGTTATTATATTGTTTATTGTTTAGATGTCAGTTTGTTTATAGCACTGTCGCTCTACCATTGGTTGTAGTGGTTTCGGGCTTGGCGAAGGAGGCAACTTTTACCACAAAACTGTATGCAGAGCACTGAACCGCCACTTTTGTCAAAGTCGCATTCGCGACTGATTTATTCTTCGTCTGACTACTCATTACTTTCAATTAATACAACTGAAGGCGAAAAGTTTTCTTCGTCAAAATAGTTGTCAAAGTTTTCGCTAAAGTCCCCACAACCTAAGTCTGAATGTAAGTCTTGAAAAATAGAACTTGTGTCTGTCGTAAAGTAGCACAGCCCATCAAATTTATTAGTTGATTGTCTTGGAAAACTTGTAAGACCAGCGTTTCTCCTTCTTGATGCTTTTGCCTTAGTTACATCCAATAAATCCCAAATCATTTTTGTCCAGTCGTCCTTTGTCGTTAATGGGTCTTTCTCAAAGGCTCTACCAGATTTAAATTTTAGAAAGTCAATGATTTCATTTGTCAGGTCGCGGTTGATACTAAGTGTCTTGGCTGGTGTTGCACAACCCATTGGAAAAGTTCCTGGCATTCCCAAAAGTCCATAAACAGGGTTGTCGTCAATGAGTAAATATTGTGCACCGTCATTAATTGTCTTTGGAAGAATATCCCTTTTTACTCCATTTAGCCGCCCTGCTCTTTTGTAAGCAAATAATGGCCAGTCAGAATAAAGTTTCAATTGATGTAGGTCGGTTGAGGCAATAATTCTGGTCATTTTTGTTGAAATTTTCGCTTGCAAAAGAAGGGAATTGAATTTTTTTGAACCTCTCTTATCTGTATATACATAAACAAATAAAATGTCCCCAATTTCGGGGTCTTTTCTAAGTCCAATATCAGCCAAAGGCTTTTGATGACAGAAAACACCTGTCACAGAAAATTTACTTTTTGGAAAAACAGCTTTCAGAATATTGAACAAATCAGCCGAAAAATTTATTGTCAGCGAAGCAATAAAGTCCGGCTCTTGTGGTCTGCTACCAAGTGCTTTACACTTTTTCACTACGAAATGAACTGAACTAATAATTGCACTATGAATTAGTCCGTTTAGAATTGGTGCAACTTTATTTATGTCTCTTGCTTTCATTCAAATTATTTTGTCTGCGTATGGTTTAGTGCCCGCAAAACTTGCCGTTAACAGTTCATTTATCCGAACATTATATGTTTGGCGATGATCCTATTTTTTTTATAAGATTCCCAAATGCATCATAGGAGTAGATCTGAACAACCTTCCCTGTAGTATTGGTAAGTGCAATTACATTTTCATAAATATTATTTCTTTTCCTTTGTTTCCGTATTATTATGGGTTTCTTCCCATTCTTTTTTATATTTTTCATACGATTTAAAGGAATCTTTTATATCTCCTAATGTTGGGGTCAATAAAAGAACAGCAATTATTGCTATTCCTTTATAAAACCATTCCAAACTATTCCAAAAATATAAGCCAAAACTTAAAATAAATAGCCAGATAACTGTTAATACCCAATCTCTTATTTGAGCTTTTTTATATTCTTTGCGAGTAAATAGTTGTTTTGAAAACTTTGCTAATGACATAATACTTCACCCTCTCTTTATTCGCTAGTGGTGGTTGCTCTGATTGCTGAGCCAACGGCAACTCCTGCTTCCCATACGACGCCTACAATTGCGTTGTTTATTACTATCGTTCCTCCTACTATAATCCCAGTTTCTAGTGTAGTGAATGTTGCAGCTCCCATGGTAGCTCCTCCAAATCCTATTTTATACCAATCTCGAATGGTTATAGTATCAAGCATATTGGCAGTTCCTTGACCTGTTATAAATCCAGCTCCTGTAGGGGCTAATAGTCCTGGTACCATTTCATTTGTTTTTTGGAAATTATCCCAGAATCTTTCACCCCATGTAGAACCGGTAAATCCTTCTCCATCGTTATACAAGTATTGCCACCACATATTTTCTGGCCCCCACCAACTTTTCTTACAATACCCAAATGGATCAATAAATACTATAGGGTTATTAAGGCAGTATAGGTACATATTGGGGCCGTCGATCATGCCGAGGGGGTCTTTGGACAGCCAACGACCTATTTCAGGATCGTAATACCTTGCTCCAAAGTAATAGAGTCCTGACTTTGAATCATATTCTTTGGTCGAGAACATGTAACTGTTCGGAGATGATCTTGTCTTTGCAAGAAGGTTTCCGTATGCATCGTATGAGTAGGTCTGAACAACTTTTCCGGTAGTATTAGTAAGTGCAACTACATTTCCTGATCCGTCATAATGATAATACCAGATACTTGAGAGCTTATGCTTGGTTGAATACTTGTTCATGCTGATTATTCCAGAAATACCGCCTCCGTTTGAAACTCCCCTAGTGTAAGAATACAGAGTTGTCCCACTGGTATTTCTTTCGATGATTACATTCATCCCGTCGTAGAGATATGTGGCAACATTTGTGCCTGAAATTTCTTTTACTCTCTTTCCGTCGCCGTCATAGACATATACAGTAGGGCTTCCAGTCGGATAGTCTATTTCTACCAAACGGTTTTCATAGTCATAAACATACGCCGTGGTTTTCCCTGTTTTGGCCTTTTGTGAAGTATATTCAGCCTTGCTCAGCATATTGCCGTTGGCGTCATAGTTATAGGAGACATAAGGAGTCTGCTTATTCTTTATAGATTGTGCTTTTAAGAGTGAATTATCTGCATTGTTGCTGTAAGCAATATTTGTTATTGTGCTTTTCCCTGTAGCAGATAATTCGTTATTGAGTGCCGTGAACCTGTTGCCCATTGCATCATAAGTGAATTCATTGACATTAGAAGAAGCTCCATTTTTTGTCAGAACTTCAGATATCAGGCGATTAAAGCTGTTATGGTCTTTCTTTTTTGCATATAGAAAATTCACCATAACAGCTATCTGCCTTTTAATTTATTGTTTCTATAGAAATAGGTTTCAATGGGAATCCTTCTGGTTGTCTAGGCATATCTTTTAAAGCAACTGGGAAATTATCATCTTTCAGAACATAAATGGAACCATCAGGCTCAAACTGAAAATACATTGTGTTATCGTTGATAAAATCATCCTCTACGGGGTATTTCAGATCGTAAATGTAAAGCTTATTTCC
Source organism: Lentisphaerota bacterium (assembly GCA_037127655.1). GTDB lineage: Bacteria > Verrucomicrobiota > Lentisphaeria > Victivallales > GWF2-38-69 > GWF2-38-69. The sequence continues at coordinate 2,209 of JBAXXY010000161.1, read as the reverse complement.
ACAAACTATTTTGACCTGTTGTTCAACTACAAGATAGCGTAATTCTAACCTATCACATTTATTTACTATAAATTCTTTTAATGTCCCACTAGCAGATATTATGCTTGTCACCGTTATATTATGTCCTGAGTTGTTAAATAATATTATTTTGCTTGCACTTGAACAACTTCCTACACTCAAAAGAAGAATTAAAGAAAACAGAAATACACTAAAATATTTCATAAAAATACCTCACCAAGAACTTGCTGGGTTTGATTGTGGCCCCTTTTCCATAAAATTATTGCCATGCCAATTTTTTGTTGTAATTTCGGAAATGGCTCCGCCAATACTATTAGAAGGGAGATAAAAAGGACCTAAAAATTCCCCTTGATAAGTATGTTGCTGTTCATGGTTACCCATCGAACCATTTTTAAGTGGAGTAGTGGGAGCAACTGATTCTCCATAGTTTATTGTATTTCCTAAAGTTATGGCGCCGTATTTCCCTCCTTCAGTAAATATGGACATAGCTGGGTTGTGATAAAATTCTATTGCATTATTTCCGAAACCGACTGAAGCTCCGAAAGGAAGTCCAGACAAGCCCCAAGCTACTCCAATAACAGTGTTCGGCAGGTTCCATACTTTTCCTGCTGGACTTAAGATATATTTTTGTATCCAACTTATGCAATATCCGAATGGATCCATGAAATTTATTGGATTATTCAGGCAGTAGAGATACATATTTGGCCCGTCGATCATACCCATTGGGTCTTTGGACATCCATCTCCCGATTTCCGGATCATAATACCTTGCTCCGAAGTAATAGAGACCGGACTTAGAATCATACTCTTTGGTCGAGAACATATAGCTGTTCGGGGATGATCCTGTCTTTGCTAGAAGGTTTCCGTATGCATCGTATGAGTAGGTTTGAACAACTTTTCCCGTCGCATTGGTAAGTGCAACTACATTTCCGGAGCCGTCATAGTGATAGTACCAGATACTTGAGAGTTTATGCTTTGTTGAATATTTATTCATGCTGACAATTCCGCCGATACCGCCGCTGGAAATTAATAATAGATTCTTAAGTCATTTTAGTTGGAATCTTTCTTTAATTTCAGAATCAGAATAATCAACAAATAAACAAATGCCATCATGTCCGACTTCTAATATAATATGTCCTCCTTGTGGTATTCTGTTTATAAACTTTTTAAAATAAACATTCATTTTCATCATTGAGGGTTTTAACTGCTTAAAATATAAAAAAGCATTTTCAACAAAATTGCTATCGCCAGATAACAAATATATTCTTGAACAATAATATCCTTTCCATAAATTGCCTAAAATAGAAATGCACTTACTATTAAATGATATATCTTTCCATAATAAAATCATGCTATCTAGTTGTAACTCATCATACAAGTCAGAGCCAAGTAGAGTTTTATGGTCGCAAGAACAAGCAACTATTAAGAGTTTTATATCTTTACCTTCTGGCAATAATAAATCATTTATTACCTCTAAATCAGATTTATCAATAATCCCATCTTGGGGATATTTGAATCCCCATAGAGTATTAGCATCTTTAGAAAAAAGCCCTTTTTTTGATTTTGTAAAATAATATCTATCAGTCAAGTTAAACATATTAATCATTTTCCTCCCCAAGGCCAGTGTGGATATTTTGGCGTATCAATATGAGGTAAATCTCCATACTTTCTTAATCCTGGAATTTGATGAGAATCTAGCCTTATATATTTTCCTGTACCCTCAACCCTTAATTGAACTATTCCTCCATTTCCTGTAAGCCAATTTGCTTCTACAAGAATACTTTGATTCCCAAAAACAGTTGCTTCAACAACTCCTACAGTTGCAGCCGCAGTCACAGCAACCCCTGCAACGCCTATGGCAGCTCTTGTGCCGTAATAAGCCCAATCCGGGGCACTTTCAGTTTGTCCGAGAGCGCTTTTCTCGTAAGCATCTGGGTCAAAAGGATGTGTCATAGACCACACTTGGTCAAGTATGCTATCAATGAATCCTTGAATAAATGCTTTCTTGCAAAAGCCGTATGGATCGATGAAGTTCACTGGGTTGTTGAGACAGTAGAGATACATATTTGGCCCGTCGATCATACCCATTGGGTCTTTGGAGAGCCAACGACCTATTTCCGGATCGTAGTATCTGGCGCCAAAGTAATAGAGTCCTGACTTTGAATCATATTCTTTGGTCGAGAACATGTAAC
>JBAXXY010000160.1:0-6089 GCA_037127655.1 Lentisphaerota bacterium | reverse complement strand
TAAAAATTTTACTTTTTTCTTCGTCCTTGAAACCAATCCCGGTATCTGCTATTTCGATGGATACGAAATCTTCGAGTTTTTTTATAGATATGGTTACAGAGCCATAATTTTTGTTGTACTTGATGGCATTGGAAATGAGGTTATTGAACATTATTTCCATCTCTCCGGAGTCTGCATTGACCATTATGCTTTCATCGGATTTCAGAACAACATGTACGCCTTTATCCTCTGCCATAGAGTTATGAATTTCAATTGATTTCTTTGCCGTTTCGACCAGATTTAACGGTGCAATATTCCTTTGTTTTTGTCCTGATTCTATTCTTGTCAGATCCAGAAGATCGAAGATAAGCTTTCTCATGCCGCCAATTCTGTCCAGAGAGCGCTTGATCATCTTTTCATAGTTTTCAATGCTCTCTCCTGAGAGTTTGGAATCCATGATTCTCAGATAGCTTTCGACGGCATTTAGCGGTGCTTTAAGCTCATGTGAAAGCACAGACAGAAATTCAAAACGGATCAGCTTTTTTTCTTCTTCGTATTTTTTTGCTTTGTTTTGAAGGATTATTCTTGAAGAAGCTTTTCTGAGTGTATTCTTGAGTTCTTCGGGAGAAAACGGTTTTGCCAGAAAATCATAGGCACCGTTTCTGGTGGCGCAGACAGCCACATCCAAAGTAGCGTATGCAGTCATGAAGATTGAGAGCAGTTTATACTGTTTTTCTCTTATTGCATTTAATATTTCTATGCCGTTTATATCTGGAAGCTTATAGTCAATAAGAGCAATATCAATCTCATTGCTCTCCATCATCGCTAAAGCCTCTTTGCCTGTTCCAGCCTCTGTAATTTCAAAGGAAACTTCTTCCTCAAAGCCATTAGCGTGGAAAGTGAAGTTTTTCAGACTTCTTACAGCTCCATGTCTTAGTCCAAGCTCATCATCAATAATTAAAAGTTTGAGAATATGCATAATAAATTTGCTTCAATCAAGCGAAAACTTTATCAACTTCCTTTCTTAGTTGCTCAATACGAATGCTTTTATTAAGGACACTGTCTGCCTTGATCCATGAGTTCTTTTCTGTTTTGTATGTATCGAAGCGAAGTCCTGTTTCATTCACGACATTTGTTAAAATTAAGACAGGGATGTCGGGATATTTCTTCTTGGAACTGTAACTTAGCACAAAACCACTGTCTGCATTTTCCATCATAAGGTCAAATATTGCCAGATCGTATGTAACTTCGTTTATGAGTTTTTCTCCCTCTTCGAATGAAGATGCTGTCACGACACTGAAGCCGAAACTCTCCAGATAGATTTTTATTATCTCAATGAAATCTATGTCATCATCAACTAGTATCGCTGTTTTACCTTTGTAGTTTTTCTCTTTTCCAATCATAATTGCTCCTCTTAATATTCATCTTCTTTTCTTAATATCATAATGGTAATCTCAGAACCTGTCGGACCTTTGGACGGATCTGCATTTGAAATAATAGAAATATTGCCTTTGTGCATTTTTATTATTCCATAAGAAACAGCAAGCCCAAGCCCGGTTCCTTTGCCCATGGACTTAGTAGTAAAAAACGGTTCAAAAACCCTGTTAATGTCATTTTCTCCTACGCCGTGACCGTTATCTTTGACTTTGATATACACCTCATTGCCTTTATCGTAAGCGCTGATGTTTATTACGCCGCCTGAGGGCATGGCATCAATAGAGTTTTTAATCAGGTTCACAAGTACCTGAATGATTTTTTCTCCTTCCACTTCGGCTATCGGATCAGTAAATCTGCAGTTTATTTTTATCTCGATATTGTCAGGTTTCATCACTGATCTAAGTGAGCTGTCTATCAGATTTTCAATATTGTTAGGTTCTCGAACTATTTTGTTTATCCTGGCAAAATTAAGCAGCCCTGAAACAATGTTTTTGCACCTATTTGCCTGCTCGACTATGAGGCTCAGGTCATCTTTGTAATCTTTAAGCTCATCTTTGCTCGATATTTCCTCAAGTAATATATTTGTGTATAATAAAATCACCCCGAGCGGATTGTTTATTTCATGGGCAATGCCGGCTGACAGCTGCCCCATGCTCGCAAGCTTTTCAGCATTGAAAAGGGCGTCCTGGATTTTTGCGATTTCACCTTTGGAGTCTTTAAGTTCGTTTAATGATTTTTTCAGCCTATCAATAGTGTAGGGGAGGCACATCTCATTTTCTGCCAGACCGCTTGATATAGCCGCGGCATGTTCTCTGCATGTTTTGTATCCGCACGCCCCGCAGTTTAATTCGTCTTCTTCTTTGAACTTACCCATTTTATGCATTATGGATGTCAAAATATCATTTCCTGGAGCATGTGTTCTTATATCAGAAGCTTTGAATGTCGCATTCATATCAAGTCCCCTGTCAAGGAGTGTCTTAAATAGCTCCTGATTCTTCTTTGACTCTTCTTCTCTTTTGTGGGATTTTATGTAACTGCTCACAGCAGTTTTTCTGGCAAAATATGGTTCGCTTGTTCCCATTCCGGCACCCATTATACATCCCTTACAGCAAAGAACTTCCAGAAGGTTTGCACCATAAAATTCAACTTCAAACTCTTTTATTGCCTGAAGGAAGTCGTCTTTTCCATCTGCTGTCTGAATTTTGGACTCCATCAGGTTTTCGCGCATTTCAGCTGCCTGCAGCATCCCGCCTCTAAGCGGAAACAGAGCGCCAAGCCCTGCTTTCGGAGGATCAAAGTCTTGGTCTTCCAATTCTGTAAAAGTGTAATCTATCTCTGAAATCATCTGTTTAAGTTCCACAAAAGTCAGTACAGAGTCAATCGGATCTACTTTAGTTTTTCCAACATACTTTGCGGCTTCTTCTTTTTTGGCAAAACATGGCCCTATGAAGACAATTTTAGAGTCCATTCCATAGATTATTTTCATCGCTCTGCCTGCGGCAATCATCGGTGAAACTATCGGGGCAAGCACATTAACCAGTCTGGGGTAATATTTTTCGACATAGGAGACGACCCCGGGGCAGGTGGTTGCGATAAAACATTTGTCAGGATGTTCTTCAATAAGCTTTCTGTATTGAAAAGCTACCAGATCAGCTCCGAATGCTACTTCACAGACAAGGTCAAACCCAAGTTTTTTCTTCAGAACATCAATTAGATAACCTTCATGAATGTAATTGAAGCTTGCAGGGAAACTCGGAGCAAGTATAGCTATCTTCTTTGAGTCAGATTTTAGTAAAGTTTTTACTTCATCAATCGAGTTATAAAACTCCTTGGCTTTTTGAGAGCATACCAGGATGCAGTTCCCGCACGCAATACACCGCTCAGGAAGAACTTCTGCCTGTCCATTCTGAATTCTTATAGCTTTTGCAGGGCAGTCCCTTACGCATGTGTAACACATCTTACAGCGTTCGGGTATGGTTCTTATTAAGATATTGTCTTTCCCTTTCACATATTTCCTGTTATCAGCAGATATTTACTTGAGGACTTCTCTTTTTGCATAGTGTGTATGAAGAAGTTCGTGGCTTTTTTCACTTAGAGGGCTTCCTAAAAACTCTTTATATAATTTCATCACATCCTGATTCATGTGAGACTTGTTAATCTTGTCAGCGCTGTCGATTTTATAAAGAGCCTTCATCCTTGCTTTGACTGCCTCGATGTCCAGTGAATAAGGCTGTCCGCCTCCGTTGATACATCCGCCTGGGCAGGTCATTATCTCGATAAAATGCAGATTCTTGCTTCCGTTTTTAACTTCTTCCATGAGTTTGCGGGCATTGGATAACCCATGAGCTACTGCTACGCCTACATTTAGGTCGCCTATTTTTACTGTGGCTCTCTTGATAGGTTCAAGACCTCTTAACTCTTTGATTATCGGGTTTTCCATTTCCTTGCCTGTAATAAGGAAATGAGCCGATCTTATAGCCGCTTCCATTACTCCGCCTGTAGCTCCAAAAATTTTGCCAGCTGAACTTCTTGTTCCGAATGGTGTGTCAGCTTCTTCGGGCTTTAACGACTTAACATCAATGCCGAAAATACGGATGAGTTGTCCAAGCTCTCTTGTCGTCAGAACTGCATCAATATCGGGGACGGAGTTTCTTTGCATTTCGCTTCGTTCAGATTCAAATTTCTTTGCAGTGCACGGCATAATAGAAACAGAAAATATCTGATCAGGTTTCAGATTTTGTTTCTCTGCAAAATATGTCTTGATTACGGCGCCAAGCATCTGTTGAGGACTCTTACAGCTTGAGACATGCCCAATGAGTTCGGGATAGAATTCCTCAATATACTTAATCCATCCAGGAGAACATGAAGTGATCATCGGCAGGATACCATTATTCACTACTCTGTGAACAAGTTCCGATCCTTCTTCCATAATGGTCAGGTCAGCCGAAAAAGATGTATCGAAAACTTTCTTAAATCCCATCCGGCGCAGAGCCGCTACCATCAGACCATTCACATCTAGTCCGGGCTTGAATCCCATCTCTTCTGCGATGCTGACTGACACGGCAGGCGCATGTTGAACAACAACATATAGATTAGAGTTGTTGAGAGCTTCAATTACTTTCTGAATATGATCCTTTTCTGCCAGAGCCCCTGTAGGACAGGCTTTTACGCATTGCCCGCAATAAACACAACTTGAAAGGTTCAACCCTTCTTCGAAAGCAGGAGATATCTGGGACTTACTGCCTCTTTTAATGAAGTCTATAGCTGAAACTCCCTGTATTTCTTCGCAGATTCTGACGCAACGACCGCAGAGAATACACTTATTTGGATCTCTTAGTATTGACGGACTTGAGTAATCCAAATTTAGCGGTTTGCGCTTTTGAGAATAACTTCTTGACCTGACATTGAGTTCCAGAGCAAGTTTTTGAAGTTCGCAGAAATTGTTTTTCGAACAGTAATTGCAGTCATCAGGATGATTATTTAAAAGGAGTTCCACGACTGTTTTTCTGGCATCTAAAGTTCTTGTCGTATGAGTCTTGACCTTCATGTTTTCAGCTACTGCTGTCGAACACGCTGGAACCAGATTAGTCATACCTTCGACCTCTACCATACAGATTCGGCAAGCCCCGCTTGGGGGCAATCCTTCTATGTGGCATAGAGTGGGAATTTTTATCCCGACTTTCTTTGCCGCAGAAAGAATTGTATCATTCTTGAGGGCTTTTACTTTCGTATCATTAATTTCAATATTTACAGACATATTTTTCTCCAATCAAAGAATAATTTTCAAGGGTTATCGGGGTTGTGTAAAAACTAAGTCACAGCGTGAACATCTTAGCGATTCTTTTCGGGCAAATTCTTCGCTTATTGTCAGTTCCACTTCTTTAAAGTTCTTGTATCTGTCCTTGACATCAATTTCTACTCCATGCGCTCTTGTGAATCCTTCCAGTTCGTCTTCATTGAACTCAACTGGCGCAATATAAACGCTTGGATTTTTCTTCAATCCTTTCGATACAGTAAGAGGTTTTCCTGCTAGATAGCGGTTGATAATCGAAGCAACTTTTTTCCCGTGGGCAACAGCGTGGATTACTGCGTTAGGCAATGTGATAACATCCCCGCCTGCAAAAACGCCTTTGATATTTGTTTCAAAAGTATCGGAGTTAACTATCAAACTTCCAGCCTTTGATTTTCTTAGCTCATCAATGGTTTCCGTGTCAGGTTTTTCTCCGACTGCTACTATTAAAGTGTCAAGCTCTACATTGAATTCAGAATTTTCTATGATGACAGGTTTCTTTCTGCCTTTATTATCGATGCCTTCAAGCTTGTTTTTTGCCAGTGTTATTCCCTTGAGAATTCCATTCTCTGCAAGAACGGCCGTCGGAGTTAGCAGAGTGAGGATTTTTATTCCTTCTGCCAGCGCCGCATTAATTTCTTCCTTGTACGCAGGCATTTCATCTTGTCCTCTGCGGTAGAATACAGTTACGCTTTCGACATCTTTCTGCCTCATGGAAACTCTTGCCGAATCAATAGCGCTATTTCCGCCGCCGATTATTCCAACTTTCCCTCGAGCAAGGTTTATACCATGCAAGTTATACTTTTTAAGGAATTGAATCGATGCATAAACTCCAGACGACTCTTCTCCCGGTAAACCCAATTTTAATTCTTTATGAGCGCCG
>JBAXXY010000159.1:0-6178 GCA_037127655.1 Lentisphaerota bacterium | reverse complement strand
TTCTATAATAGAATATGTAAGATAAGATGTAATGCAGGTATATAATGGCAATTGATTACGCGTCAGTAACTATTCATTCCAGGGCAAAAGGGCATAGTGCAGTTGCCGCAGCCGCCTACCGTAGTGCTGAAAGACTTTTTGATGAAAGGTACGGGAAAGAATATAATTATGAAAACAAAGAAAATGTAGTTTATTCCTGCATAATGCTACCTGAAGGAGCTGATGAAAAGTTTCGTAACAGGCAATACCTTTGGAATGAAGTTGAAAAAGCAGAAATTAAATCCAATGCCAGAGTATGCAAGGATATAGTTCTAGCTCTTCCCAAAGAATTAAATCAACAAGAGTGGATAGAACTTTCAAAGCGTTTTACTGAAGAACAGTTTACTTCAAGAGGAATTGTCGCTGACATAGCAATTCATGAAAACAATGAAAACCCTCACTGCCACATTCTTGTTACAACACGAAGGCTTGTCGGGGATAAATTCACTGAAAAAGCAAGAGATCTAGATGGGATGTTAAGGCACTCTTCTTTTGGCAATTTCTCTTCTCAGAATAGTACATATAATACCGATTGGAAAAACCTCCAGAATAAATATTTCGATGAGAAGAACCTTAATATCAGGGTTGATCAAAATTATATAATACCCCAGGTACATACCGGAAGCGCTGCATCTGAGGAAGAGAAATACCTTAATGAAATTAATAGAATTAAATATGAACAGTCCAGGCAGATAGCATTAAATAATCCTGATGCAGTTCTTGCTCTTTTAACTATGAGAGAAACTGTATTTTCTCAATACGACATTGAATCAATTGCTTATAAGCACAGCAACGATCTGCATGAGTATAATCAGATACTCAATAGTATTCTTAATAATGAAAAGCTTGTAATTCTTGGCAAGGGACAAGACGGGATTGAACGCTACACAACGAAATATGCTATACATCAGGAATATAAACTTGACAGACATGCAAAGGCAATAAGCATCAGGGATACGAATTGCGTGCCTTCCTGGAAATCTGATCTTTTTATTCAGCAGAAATCGCTTTCCACTGAGCAAGTAAAAGCAGTTAAGCACATTACTGAAGCAAGAGATCTTGCCATAGTAATAGGAAAGCCCGGGACAGGAAAAACCTATATGCTTAATACTGCAAAAGAAATATGGAACCTTGCCGGCCATAAAGTTTACGGCGCTACTGTCAGCGGCATTGCCAGCGATAATCTGCAAAAAGAGACAGGCATAGCTTCAAGAACTATTGCTTCCTGGGACAGGCTTTTTGATAATGGATTCAACTTTACCAGAAAAGATATATTAGTTGTAGATGAAGCTGGTATGGTGAATTTGTATCAAATGAGAATTTTATTTGAGCAGGCCAAAAATTCCGGAGCTAAAATCGTACTTGTCGGAGATCCTGATCAATTGAATCCCATAGGCCCCGGAGCACCGTTAAGGCTTATGGCTGGACAATTCGGATATTCTGAAATGACGGATATAAGGAGGCAAAAAGTAGATTGGCAAAGAGAAGTTACCTATACCCTTGCCCTGGGAGATATAAACGCAGTAGATACTTATAAGGATAGAGGAAATCTTGTAATGCTCTCTACTCCTGAAACGGCAAAAAGAGAGCTTATTGAACAGTGGAACAATGGAATAACCTCAGATAATATTTCCAACTCAATAATTATGGCTCATAGGAATTCCGATGTATCAGATCTGAATATTATGGCCAGAACTCAATTAATGAAGACCGGAGTATTAAATGGCGAAGAATCTACAATCAAGACCAGTAATGGCAATCTAAAAATACTTCAGGGCGAAAGGATTCTTTTTACAAAGAACGACAGAGACATGGGAGTCAAGAACGGAAACTTTGCAACTGTTATAAATCGTAGAGGAAATACATTAGAAGTAATGATAGACAAGAGAGAAATTCCTGTAAATGTTGATTTAAAGAAATATGACAACATCTCTTACGGATATGCGGCAACTGTTCATAAATTGCAAGGAGTAACAATAGATAAGAGCTTTGTCTATTACGGAGGCAAATACTGGAACAAGAACCTGAATCTAGTTGCTCTTTCACGCCACAGAGAAGATATAAAGGTTTTTGCCGACACCAGAACTCATAAGAATTATGACATACTCAAACAGCGTCTTAACAGAACTGAATTTAAGGATTCTGTTCTTAATTACCCAGTTGCTTTCTCTCTCAGATACGGTGTGGATCCGGACAGCGTTATGGGGAAAGTCCTTAATAAATTTAATGAAGTTCTGGAAAAGGTTCAGGATACCTGGCTATGGCTTGCAAATAAGCAATCGTATCTGGAAAAACATCAGGGAAGGGAAGAAAACATGAAGTACGAACTTAATGAAAAGACCAAGATCCTATTGAATGAATTTGTGGATAACAATAAGCAGATAGCAGATATTCTTCAGATGAGAAAACAGACAGACAATACTAATTATATGAATGAAATATTAGATAGTACCATAAAAGCATTCAAAGAAAACGAAGAGAAAATCGTTAAAAACATCGATATAAGCCAGGAGGGTTTCTTTGTAAAAATTCAAGAATTAGTTAATAATTCCCAGAGATGGCCGCACACTGCTATTACAAAAGATCAAGCCCAGAGCTTAGTTAAGGCATATGAGAATATGTTAACAAACAAAGCGCGACATCAGTCTACGCCTGGGCAGAGTATGGATAAATCACAAGAAATCTCTGTTAAAAAAGACACAGGCATTAGTTATTAAGCACAAGGAGAAGATGAATAATGTTCAAACCGTATCAGATAGGTTATGAGTCTATTTATGCAAGAAATTGGAATGACGCTTTGCTGCAGTATGAAATACTACGGATCCAAGGGGGATTAAAGCCAGCCAACAAGCATATAACCAAAACAGCTTTAAACAAAAAAGCCCTGCTTTTAGGCAAGGCTTCAAAATAACTACTATTTAAACAGTAGGATTAATTAAAGGACTGTTTTATCTTATCCAAGGTCGAAGGAGACGGTACAATTTCAATTTTCTTTGCTTCTATTTTGGTGTTAGGTGAGAATCCTATGTGTCTCCAGAAGCTCTTCTCCACTTCTCCGTAAATTCTTACTTTTTGATCTGGAGTCACATCAAGTTTATTCCATGCTTTTGGACATATCTTGACTGTTATTTCTCCGGTAGAATCCTTAAAGGTATAACAGCTTTTGCAATTTTTCTTTATCAGGTTGCCTTCTAGCCATATATGGCTGTCATTGGACATATTAAGAGCATCGGATACTGTTGTGATAGTTATTACTGGTGCCTTATCCTGAGGCATGATTAAATCTGCATATGAGCAATAAGCGCCCAATAAAATTGCTATTGTAGCAAAGGTTAGAGTTAATTTTTTCATGGTTTGTCTCCTTTTTATGGGTTATCTAAGACATAGCGTTGTAAGCTATTCTCGTTATTTACAATGTTTAGGTAAAGTAACTGTAGTTAGTCAACATTGCCAGAATATTCCCGGCAGATTACTTTTAGGTAAGGCAGTTCTCGAATGAAAACTTTTTAATGAGTAGCCAATGGTTTCAGGCTATATTTAGAAATTAATCTTCCTTCGTGGTTAGCCTTATGTTTCCAGCAATAAGCCACCGACATTGTGCATTGGCAATAGCCTTTTTTAACAATAGCAATAGCATTGTTATGGCAGTCTCTGCCGAATTTAAGTAAGGTACAAGTGGAACAATCACCATTATTCTGTGTGCAATAGTTCATAGTATTTCCTTTTTGACGCAGTTTATAAGCTAAGTTCACTTTATATCTTTCACCTCGAAGCATTCCTTGCAGGACATACACTTTACAAAGACTGAAGAATAAATTGAGTTTTTAATTATATCCCAGGTCTCATCGCAAACGGGGCAAGTGACGACCACTTTTAGTAAGTCAGAATCAGGCATATAAAAAAACGCTCCTTCGATCAATAGACTCAACTATACTACATATTTTCCCTGATATTTCATGAATCAATGCTTCACTTAGTTAGTTTAGAGTTAGTTTGAGTATAGATGAAGTAGAGCAGAGGGAGGCTTTATAGAAATACTTAGCGTGAACTGGATTTTGCTTTTATAGTCCTTATCATTGGTAATTGGCTGTTATAAAAACCATATAAAACATTTTAAATATTATGCCCATAAAAACACAAAAAATGACAAATGTTATCCTCTTTCTTGCTTCCAGAGTTAAGGTTGAGGATTTAAGAAATATAAGAGCAGAATTGAATTCATGTCCTACTGAATTATTTGAAGGCAAGTGTAATTACTACCTGGAGTTGTATTCCAATAAGATAAAAGCTGTATCCTGAGGTATGCTAAAAGAACATATCCACGATTGCGCCGCGTTTAGTGGTATGTTCCAAAATGGAACTACCCACCTTCCATTCCCCCATCTTCAGAGATCTTTGGTAAAGCTTTGACTATTTTATCAAAATCAGATTCGAAAAGTCTGTCCTGGACTATCCGGTATTTTTCGAATTCGCTCTCTGCGTAATCTTTAGCAATGCCTGCGGCAATTTTACCGCTATCTTTAAGGATAGCTCTGTCATCAGCTTCAAGGAATTTATCTAATCTTATTGCCCAATCTTCCATAGTCATAGGGATTTTCCTTTTTGTCCTCTCTTCGGCCAGGTCCAGATAAGCGTTGACAATTCGGCCAAGAGATTCCAGTTCGTCTTTTGTCAGGTAATTCTTAGCTGTAGAAACATCTGTTTTCAGGATCTTTCCATCAGGCGCTTTTTCCCAGGTAGTTAAGCCCATATTTCTCATATTGCTATTTGCTCGTTTCATTATCAGTTCAGCAGCCGTATGACCATGAATGGCATAATGAAGTTTGTTTTGTACCTTGGCAAAGAACTCTTTTGTCGTCGGAGCATCCTTATTGTAATCCACGCTGGTAGCGTAAATATCAGTTATCTTCTGATAGAAAAGTCTTTCGCTGAGCCTGATTTCCCGGATTTCCTGGAGTAATCTTTCAAAGTAGTTTTCTCCGAGGAAAGAGCCGTTCTCCATCCGATTTTTATCAATTACATAACCTTTTATGGAAAAATCCTTGAGTATCCTTGTAGCCCATTGACGGAATTGAGTAGCTCTCACTGAATTCACCCTGTAGCCTACAGAGATAATCGCATCAAGGTTATAGAAATCTACATCTCTTGAAACATTCCTATTTCCCTCTTTTTGAACTATTCGGAATTTCCGAATAGTTGCCTCTTTCTGGAGTTCATTCCCTTCATAGATATTAGATAAGTGCTCATTTATAGTAGGAACTGACACATTAAAGAGTTCTGCTATCAATTTCTGAGTAAGCCAAATAGTCTCGTCTTCATAACGGGCTTCTATACTTTTCTCTCCACTCTGTCCGGTAAAAATAAGAAATTCAGCAGTGCTATTACGAATTAGTTTTTTATTTTCTTCGCTCATTTCTGAACCTCCTTGAGTTTCTCTGCCATCTTTAAGGGATGTTAGTTAACTTTTTTCCAGTTTTTCTACCTCATGCAGCTACAGCATCAATATCAAGTTTCTCTTCTTCCTCAAATGCATCTACATATCTTGGAATATTGAGGTGTTTTATTTCTTTTTCCCAGGATATTTAAAATTGTAACTATAAAACATTAAGAGATCAATTAGAAGTTTTATTATAGAACATACTTCGGGTACTAGGACAAAACATGGGGTATCAAAGAAACATCCTCCATTGAAGACATAGCCTATCAATGAAGGATGAATTTAACTCAAAGCTTGTTTTAATTGCTAAATACGATAGCCAAGTTTATTCTTGAAGCTATTTCTTTTTAGCAGCGGCTTTCTTTGCTACTGGTTTTGCGGCTACTTTAGCTGGGGCTGCCTTTTTCACTGCTACTGGGGCTTTTACTACTTTTTTTGCTGTTGGCATTTAATACTCCTTATTTTTAGGGTTATGTAAGACTCCAAAAGGGAGGTAAATTTAGGATGATTGAACAACAGTAAATTTAATTATCTACATAATATTCTAGTCACCAATTAATTGCGATATAAAATCAATTCCCTTCTAAAAATATCTTAAAAATATTTAGAGATTTTGATTTGCTAAAAAATGAGACAGAGGCATTTTAAGAGCCCATCACCAAAACAACGGACGCAAATCGTAAGTTGAAATTGATGATGAGA
>JBAXXY010000158.1:0-6200 GCA_037127655.1 Lentisphaerota bacterium | reverse complement strand
AGTTAGAGCGCTATGCGCTTAATTAATAACGGCCCCTGTTGTTGGGGAAGAGCCGGGAAGAGCCAGAAGATAAAATGGTGGTCCCGACTGGGCTCGAACCAGTGACCCGATGATTATGAGTCATCTGCTCTAACCAACTGAGCTACGGAACCACTTCTATGAAGAGCTATAAACTACACAAAAATAATTTAAAGGCAAGCTGAGAAAAATATCTTTTTGAATTTTTGCAACCAAGCATTATTGCTGTTGGGAATAGTACTGCTGAATTTTTTCTGCAATATCTTTATACTTAGAACTTACAGAATAAACTTTTTTAAAACACTCCTTTGCATTTGCTGTATCATTGGCTTTTTCAAAAGCCAATCCAAGATAATATATTGCATCAAGAAGTTCTTTATCTGTATAGTTTTCCATCTTTATAACTTTACTTAGCTGGTCAACAGCTAGTTCATTGTGCCCTTTTTCAAAGAAACAACGGCCAAGATAAACACTTGCGCTAAAATTGAATTTGGGGTGTTTCTGAGCAATCTGAAACTGTTCAATAGCATTGTCATATTCACCAGTTTCCCAATATATGATAGCCAGCTCATATTTAAGCTGTAGATCGTTTGGATATACCTCGACCCTTTTCAAGGCATATTCCTTCCTTAAAGCTAAATCAGAAGTCTTAATCTGTTCAATTTTATCAAAAATCGCCTTCTTCTTTTCCTGTTCCTGAGTATTTTCTAGCTCGGTATTTAGCACTTCTATTTTCTTTTTATTAATGCTCAGAATAGATGACTCAAGCGCTTTATTAGCAGTCGGGTCAAAGTGTTCCTGTTTTTTCTCAAGCATCCTAAAATACTCAACAGCCTCGTCCATGGAATTCCCATTATAATATGCCCATGCAATATCTTTGATTACCTGAATTGAGTCCGGGTTGGCTTTGAGATTTTCTTTCAGAGATGTTAATAAATCTTTGACATCATCGACATTGTGCACCTGCCTTTCTTCCTGCGCTAATAGCGAGGCCTCTTTTGAGTCTTTCAGGTTGTCCCTAAATGAAGAACCTGTTTTGCCTGAACTATCCTTTTCCATCGTAGCCATAGCTCCCGCAGATCTAAGTTCTTGTTTATACTCCAGATTATCAGGGGACATATTCACAAGTCTCTGGCGTAATTTGAGTTCTTCGCTTCCTCTTCCTAGTTTTCTGTAAATATCACCAAGTTTTTTTATAACTTCATGGTTTTGAGGATAAAAGCCAATTGCTAACTCATATGCTTCGACCGCAATAAAAGTAGCAGACAGCGCTTCGCCAGATTCACCAAGCAACTTCAATGCACTCCAGTCCTTAACATCAATAGAGAGAGCCTCTTCGGCCTTTAGTATAGCTTCCTGATATTTTCCTCTCAGAAAATCAAGTTGTCCCGTCTTTACAATTTTCTTAACTTTTAATGAATCAACTGTTCTCTTAAAAAAACTTGAATTACCCTGCTGAATTTGCTCCGCGATTCTCAGCTTTGCTCTAGCTGGCAAAAAACCTGGCTCTTTTAAAATAATTCCTTGGAGTAAACTAACGGCATAATCAGCATTATTTTTCTCGATAGCCTGAATGGCTTTTTGGAAATAAGACTTCATTTCTAGGGAAATATCGTTGATATCTTTTATTTCCATTACTATCTCCTTAAATTCATAAATATTTCTAGCATATGCTTTGTCTCAAGTATAGCGCCAGATTGTCAACTTTCACATTTGATACTTTCTAATGCCCATAAGAAAGACTCACAGCCATTTCTTTAAGTTTTTTCAAGTCAAGTTTGCCTGATGGAAGTGTAGGGATTTCATAAACTTTGATAAAGTCTCTATTTTTGGGTATCCATAAGTTAGAAAGTCCGAAGTTGGATAAATAGCGTGTTATTTCTCTAATATCGAGATTTTCTAAAGAATAGAAAACACCTATTTTGTCCTTTTCATCATTGCTCTTCAAATTTACTACAGCAATAGATTTTTCAAATAATCCAAGGTAGTTATTTATAAGTGATTCTATAAGTTCATGAGAAACCATCTCGCCTGCTATTTTGCTAAATCTCGATATTCTGCCGCTTATGGTTATATTACCTTCTTCGTCAATTTGAGCAATATCCTTAGTATTGTACCATCCATTGATGAATGCTTTAGCGGTATCTTCTTGGTTATTTAAATACTCTTTCATGACAGTAGGACCTTTAATAAGCAAGAGTCCGTCTTCATCAGGCTGGCAATCTAAATGTGTTTCAATATTAACTATTTTTGCAGCTACACCTGTGATGGCTTTTCCTATGCTTCCTTTTTTGCCTGATCTTTTACCTAAATGATAAGAATCATCTGAAATATTTATCGAAACAACCGGTGAAAGTTCAGTACATCCATATCCTTCAATAGGTTCAACATTGATTAAATTTCTGATTTTATCCGCATTCGCTGAATTGAACTTCTCAGCTCCAAGTATCAGAAGCCTGAGCGACTTAAAATCCCCGCCTGATGATTTTTTAATGTACCCGTAAAGAAAGGTCTGAGTAGTAGCCAAAAGAGTTAGACGGTGCTCTCTAACAGCTTTTAGGATGGCTTCATAGTCAAGAGGGTTCCTTATATATGTAACTTTTATACCTGTCATGAAAGGTATCCAAAATTCAACCATCATGCCATATGAATGGAAAAGAGGAAGATTACCTGTAATAGCATCATTATCTAATTCTATAAACATTGTTTCACAACAGATGGTTGCATTACAGTTGACATTGTGATGCGTCAAAACAACGCCATTCGGATCGCCGGTAGAACCGCTTGTGAAAATAATAATTGCAGCCTCGTATAAATTTTTAAATGACTTCGGCGAA
Organism: Lentisphaerota bacterium; assembly: GCA_037127655.1. Classification (GTDB taxonomy): domain Bacteria; phylum Verrucomicrobiota; class Lentisphaeria; order Victivallales; family GWF2-38-69; genus GWF2-38-69. The sequence goes on along the minus strand of JBAXXY010000158.1, from coordinate 3,345 downwards.
AAAATTCTAATTGACACAAAAGCCGGCAGCATCAAAAGCATTGCGGCATATACTATTTTATCTTTCCATGATATCTCATTAACTATATCTTCGAGAAATACCATTTCGCTAAGTTTGTCATGTTTAATTTTTTCTATAAATTTTCTGCTTGTCAGTACAACATCTAAATTATACGAAATTATCAAAGACGCCAAAGTCGTTTTTGATAATGAAAAGTTAAGCATAGCAGGAATACAATCAGCATACATGACAGCAAGTATGCTGATTGCGGCAGCGTAACTATTTGGAAGCATAATCCCTATATGATCGTTCTTCCGTTTAATATTTCTTATTTTTCTACTTAGAATGACACTTATTAGCAAAATATTAAATCTGCCAAGTGGCTTACTATCTAATTCGTACAATAATTTTTTGAATGGATTTTTTTTTGCTAATTTCAAAAATTGATAATGCAGAACTTTTTCTCCAGAGCGTAGATACATCTCTGAATCTGAGGCAAGTTCGCAAACCATGCTTCTTAATTGCCATGGTTTTGTTTCAGGCAAACACTCTAACCCAAAAAATACATTAATTGTTCTTAGTTTGAGATTTGTTTTAAGTCTTTTTGAACTAAAAATAGTTCCCCACAGCGGTCCGACATATAAAGGAACTACTGAAACATTTATTTCATTTGATACAAGATCTATAATTTCGTCATAAAATTTTCCTATCATCCCATTTTTTGAAACTTTATTTTCAGGAAAGAAGCACAGTGCATATCCACATTTAATAAGTTTTTGAACCTCACTTACATATTCGTTATATCCATTAACATCAAAGTCAGCGCACTTTTCTATAAACATGCTTGAACGGAAAAATTTATAAAAAAAAGATGGCGGTAAGGCTCCTTTTCTATAAATAAATTTTATTTTTCTTTTTAGCGCAGAAAAAATGAAAAGAGAGTTAGCTAAGGATGAAAAATTGGAAACAAATATGTATGATTTGTTTTTATCGAGCTTGGATTTGAATGAAATTCTCTGCCGGTAAACGCAACATGAGATAATAAAGGAAATACATCTAAATAAAGTAATTTTAAACATAAAATAATGTCAACTATTTACCATTCCATTAGATACTGTGTATTTGGCCCCACTATTAAAAAGTGAATCATCAGAGTATTTAGTAAATGTAAAAAACAGCTGATTAAATTTTTCTGTAACACTGAAAAATGCATCTTTGGTTTTAGAGTCTAGCTCGCCTGTAACATCATCAACTAAAGCTATACTATTAGATTTATCATTTTCAGTGACTAATTGAGCTTCAGCAAGTTTTAAACACAATGTAGCTAATCTGCACTCACCTATTGATCCATAATTTTTTAAACTTTTACCGTTTAAATAGAAAAAAATATCATCCATATGAGGACCTATACCGGTGTAGGCTCTAAATCTGTCTTTTTCCTTATCCTTATTTATAAGACTTAATATGTTTTCCTCTGAATTCTGTTCCTCTTTAATTCTGGAATAATAAATTATCTGTAAATTATAAGTTTCACCCTTAATTTTTTTTATGATTTTATCAGCTCTTTGCTGTAATTGTGAAATCACTTTATATCTAATATCTAAAATTCTTTTGCCGTATTTTGCTAAAATAGGTTCATAAGCGCTTATTAGATTATTATCAACATTGGCAGACTTAAGAAGAATATTTCTCGACTTGAGGGCAACAGCATAATTCTGCAGATCTGAAAAATACAATTTATCAAGAGATGATATAAGAATGTCCAGATATCTGCGCCTAAGTTTGGCAGTGCTGCTTATAAGCTTTATATCGTCATGGGTAAAAACTACAGGTTTGATGAATCCAACAAATTCACTGGCTTTATTTATGGATACGCCATCAATTTTAAGAATCTTCTTATCATTATTATATACTTCAAGTGTCTTGGAATAATTGTTATTTAAGACATTGCCTGATAGATAAAAACCAGTTGAACCAACCCTCTTGAGATATTCCAGATGACTTGTTTTAAATGATCTTAAAAAAGACAGGTAATAAATAGCTTCAAGTAAATTTGTCTTTCCCTGACCATTATCCCCAATAATAAGATTTGTCTTTGATTCAAATATCAAAGAAAGGCTTTGATAATTTCTAAAGTCTGATAAGCCTAATTTTCCTATCATTAACGATTGCGCATAGGCATTACAACATAGAGGAACCCATCCTCATTAGATAGAGCTATAGGACTATATCCATCGTTCATTTTGACTGATATTGTATCTGAATCCATTCTTTGAATCGGATCTCTTAGATATGTAGGATTAATAGATATAGATACTTCTGCTCCATCGTATTCTATATCCATAAAATCTGAACTTTCGCCTATTTCAGTACTTGATGCACTCATTTCTAGTTTATGATCTAAAAATGTAACTTTTACAAAATTACTCTTATCTGTAACTACCAATGATACTCTGGAAAGAACTGAAGCACATGTATTTCTATTAAGTTTTATTTGTTTTGAGAATGTAGGAGGTATAACCTGTCTGTAGTTAGGATAAACTTCCTCTATTATTTTAGTGGTCATAGTTGTTACATCATCAATAATAAAATTAACTAAATTTGTAGCAATCTCTACTTTTAAGATACCCGTTTTATTAGTAAGAAGAGATTTTAACTCCAAAGCACTTTTAATTGGAATAACAGCATCACCATCAGAACCAGAAAAATTATCTATTCCTTTTTCGCATAGAGCCAATCTCTTGCCGTCTGTAGCTACACATGTAGCATTATTGTCTAATGTGCTTATTAAAATACCAGTTAATGCTTTTCTATTTCCATCGTCTTCAGTTTTAACTGAGTAAGAAATAAGATTAAGCATTCTGGAAAACTCATTTTGACTAATTGCAAAGCTTCTTATAATAGAAGCAGGCATAGGAATAGGAAAACCTTCAGTAGATAGTCCCAAAAGTTTAAATTTTGAATTGCCTCCATTTATTGACATATGATGATTGGTATCTGTTTCGAGTAAAATATCATCGCTGAACATTTCGCGGGTTATTTCATATAACTTTTTTGCCGGCACTGTTGTTTCTCCCGGTTCTATAACTTCGGCATTAACTTCAGATCTAATCCTTATATCAAGATCTGTCGTAATTAAAATTATTTTATTTTCGTCTGTTTGTATAAGTATATGGCTTAGGATTTGAAGAGTAGTTCTTGTTCCTATGATACTATTTAGTTTTTGAAGGGCGCTTAAGAAGGCTATTCTTGGTACTTTGATTTTCATTATAAAACTCCAAAATGGGTTATTAACAATTATATATAATAAGAATTTAAATAAAGAATTTAAATATGTATTATTAT
>JBAXXY010000157.1:0-6292 GCA_037127655.1 Lentisphaerota bacterium | reverse complement strand
AATATTCTGAAGGCTGTTCAAGGGACAAATAAAGTATGCGCTTTAAAATAATGAACCAAAGAAGTGCTGTTGTTGTTAAAAGACCGAACAATAGGTTACTTCCTGGCAATCTACTTTCTGTTTTTTTCCTAGTAAGGACTTTAAACCTCTTTGTCGAAACTATCCTATTAAATAAACTGTTTTTTTTTATTTTGCGCTGCATTGAGTAAAATATATTAAAATTAAGCATGTTAAATATATTGGCATGAAGAATATCGACTAACTAACCTACACTTGAGCTAATTCGCCTTCCTGCTGGATATACTGATTATAGTAGAATCCCTTTTGCTGAATTAATTCATCGTGTGACCCTGATTCTGCTATCTGTCCTTTTTCAACTACCATAATTACATCGCACTTGCGTACAGTAGAAAGCCTGTGGGCAATGATAAACATCGTTCTTCCTTCCGCTATTTTCTCTATATTCTGCATGACATTTCTTTCGGTTTCATAATCCAATGCGCTTGTGGCCTCATCAAAAATTACTATCCGTGGATTATTGATTAAAGCTCTGGCAATAGCCACTCTTTGTCGTTGACCTCCAGAGAGGCTCGAACCTCGTTCGCCCACAGAAGTATCATAGCTTTCTGGCATTTGGTCGACAAAAGTATCCACTCCTGCAATACGCGAGACTTGTAGCATCTCTTCTTTTTCAGCGCCGGCTTTTGCAATGGTTACATTTTCACTGATAGAGCCGTTAAATAGAAAATTTTCCTGCAAAACTACCCCAATCTGTCTTCTCAGCCAGGCGGGTTCTACCTGGGCAATATCAACACCGTCAATTAATATCCGGCCGCTTTCAGGAACATATATGCGCTGAATTAATTTAGTTAGTGTGCTTTTTCCTGAACCGGAGCGTCCCACAAGGCCAATTCGCATACCTGCTTTAACCTCGAACGAGAGAGCTTTAATAACTTCAGGTAAATCTTCTTTATAACGGAAAGTCACCCGCTCAAATTTGATATGTCCATCTAGGTGAGGCAATGTAGTGCGGTTTGGATTGAATGCCGGTTCGCGCTCCACATTTAAAATATCGCCTAATCGGTCAACAGACACTTTTGTTGCCTGAAAGAACTGCCACATGTTAATTAAGCGCAATATTGGCTCAATTACCTGACTTGCAATCATTTGAAATGCGATCAATTCACCCAGCGTTAGTTTATTGTCCATGATAGATCTCGCTCCGACCCATAATACTCCGATTACAAAGCATTGCTGAATGACCGTGCCGATGTTGCCTGCTACATTGGAGAGATTTACCAAGCGAAATGATACTTTTACATACTGAGCTAAAATTTGTTCCCATTTTCGAATGACATGATTTTCTACTGCTGAAGCCTTGACTGTTTGAATGCCGGTCAACATTTCAATTAAATAGGACTTGTTTTTGGTCGCTATATTAAATTTATCCTGTAGAACTTTTTTATAAAATGGAACAAACAGCAGTTGGAAGATAGCGAAGATTATTATGACGCCAACGGTGATTAAAGTTAGATTAAAACTGTAATTTACCATTACAATGAAATATGTCAGCACAAAAAAGATATCAAGCACTACAGTTAGACCTGTTCCTGTAATAAACTGCCGTATCTGATTGAGTTCCTCTACACGGGCAACGACATCTCCTACCTGCTTTGTTTCAAAGAATTTCAGCGGCAGGCCTAATACATGGCGAAATAGTTTGTCCCCTAAACTGACATCCACTTTATTTATAGTATTGGTGAATAAGTATGCCCTTAACCATGTTATCCAGCACTGGATTAATGCAATCAAAATCATAGCTCCTACTATGCTGTTCAATGTGCCCATACTGCGATGAACCAAGACATTGTCAATAATTATCTGCATGAGGAATGGAGCGCCTAAGCCGATCAATTGAAGCAGAAATGAAATCCCCAGCACCTGTAACATAAAGCGCTTATACTTCCAGACAGCAGGTAAAAACCATGACAGGCCGAATTTTTTCTCGCTCGTCTCTTCAGAATAACGGCGAGTTATAAGAATAAGTTCGCCTGACCATTGGTTTGTAAAATCAGCTATAGTCATCGGAGCAGCTTGTTCAAGAGTCGGGTCTATTAACATCAGCGCTTCATGGTTATCACTGACACCATTAAGTACCACATAGGTACCGTTTTTTAATATGGCAACCACCGGATATGCCATAGTAGAAAAACATTCACTGTTTTTTGGCTTATATCCGCCCACTTTAAGCCCAAGATCCCGTGCCGCTCGAATAAACTGAACTTTATTCATCTGCGCTTCGCCAACCACATAGGCTCTTTGCAGTTGTGACCTATCAGCCGGTATTCCAAGAAGTTTGGCTGAGAGGTATAAACTTTCTAAGGCAGTATCAATTTTCTTTGACATCTATTATTTCTCTCTAAACGCTTCGCTTTGATATTTTCTGAAAGGATCGAGGAAGAATTCGAAAATGCGTTTTTTCCTGGTTTTGATTTCTGCCATGACCGTCATGCCTGGCGACACATAATTTTTCTTGCCTTGAACCATAAAATAAGTTTTGTCTAGACTAATATAAACCTTGTAGTATGCGCTATGCTGTTCTTTATTCTCAGTACTCTCTGCGCTCATAAGCCTCACATGTCCTGTTAGCACGCCATACCTTTGAAAAGTAAAGGTTTCAACTTTAATATCAGCAACTTGTCCTACAGAGCCCTGTTGGTCGTCCTCTATTAAACCAATATCTTTTGTGCTAACCATAGCCTCCACTTCCAAAGGGGCATTGTCAGAAACGATAGAAAGTATTTTACCATCAGGCATAACAACTTCACCAACAGTATTAACGGCCAGATCATAGATTATCCCACTGACTGGAGCTTTGATAATATCAGCATTATAGTGAGCTTTAGCTTTATTCAATTCTTCTTCATTTGATTTCAGGTTGGTCATGGTTTCTGTCATTTTTTGAACGATCTCAGTCATCCAGTCGCTGGTTACACTTGCAAGCTGTTGTTGAGATTGGTTGAGATCAGCTTCAGCTTTCGCCACTTCGGCTTGTGACCCTAAAAAGTTTTGCTCCACTTCTATCCTGGCTAATTCCTTCTGCTGCAACTCTAATTTCGCTACTGCCCCTTTTTTAGCTAATTCCCTGAAACTCTCTTCTGTTTCCTTCAATTTAGGCAGTGTCTGCCGATATTGCTCTTCTTTGGCTTTAGCTACATTAATTGATGCCTGAGTTGCCAATACTGTCGCCTTCGCAGTATTTACTTTGGTATTGTAATTAGATAAGCGCTGTTTGGATAACTCCTTCTCATAGCGAATATCGTCAGATGCAAGTCCTGGATAATTTTTTATATCAGGATTAAACGGAGAATTGCTTAACTCCGCTGTAAGTCGTTCAACCTCCAATTTGTAATAGGATGTTAGTTTCTGAAGGCGGTTGAAATCAGATTCGCTATATTGTCTATCGAATTCAATAAGTACATCTCCTTTTTCGACATGTTGCCCATTAATAACATTGATTCGGCTGACTTTCCCCTGGCTTTCGGCTTCAACTACTTTATCAAACCCAATTGAAATTATTTTCCCCGGTGCTACCACAACCTCGTCCACTGTACCAATTACAGACCATAGCAATGCAATCATAACAACGATTAAAATTGTCCACATTACCAGTCTGCCGACTGGAGATGGCGGTGTTTCCAGTACCTCTATTACTGAAGGAAGGAACTCTAATTCCTTGTCGTCAATTCTTTGCCCGCTAAATTTCTGCCAATATTTCTCCAGTAATTTACGCATGATTAATTCACCTCTTGGAGTTTGTAAAGGGCATGGTATTGCCCTTGTAATTTCATCAATTCCTTATGGTTGCCTATTTCAACGATCTGCCCTTGATCAAGCACTATAATCTGGTCACATCGACGAACCGCTGACAACCTGTGAGCGATAATAACCGCTGTTCTGCCCAGGCAGATCTGATCAATATTATCGATAATCAGTCTTTCAGATTGATAATCAAGAGCGCTTGTAGCTTCATCAAAGATAAGCAGTCTAGGTTGATTCATCAGAGCCCTGGCTATTGCAATACGCTGTCTCTGCCCGCCGGAGAGGTTACAGCCTCGTTCACCTACTTTAGTGTCATACCCTTCGGATAATTCCAGAATGAATTCATGGGCTCCTGCTATTCTGGCCGACTGAACCACTATATTCATATCCGCATCTGGTCGGGCCAAAGCGATATTTTCTCTGATGCTGCCGCTGAAGAGGTAATTATCCTGCATTACAACTCCGATTTGCCGCCTTAGCAATACAGGATCAACTGCCAGAATATCCTGTCCATCAATAATAATTTTTCCATCTTCGGGCAGGTATAACCTCTGTATCATTTTGGCAATAGTGCTTTTGCCGGACCCTGAGCGACCAACGATTCCGACTTTAGTGCCAGGCTTAATACGAAAACTAAGTCCCTTGATTACTTCATCGCCGTCAAAATTATAGCGGAATCTGACATCCTGAAAGGTGATGTCACCTTTGATTGCTTTAGGTGTCGAATCTTCACTATTAGCGCTTTCAGAGCGCGTTTCTAAAATATCACCGAGCCTCTCCAGAGCCATTCCTGTTTGCTGTACTTCCGGCCAGGCTCCAATAATTTGTGTGAGGTTGGAGATTAACTGCCCGGATATCATCTGAAAAGCAATTAATTGACCTAGAGAAAAACTTCCCTCTATGACCATGCGTCCGCCAAAAAGAAGAACTAGAAATCCTGTTACTTTCTGCACTACATTTGTAAGGTTATTATTTATTAGAGAGAAAGAGGCCAGGGAAAAATTATTCTTTACGCTATTAGCCAGATAATGTTCCCAGCGGTAGGCAAATTGAGGTTCCACTGCAAGAGACTTAATAGTCTGCATACCAGTTACAGCTTCAACCAGGAAGGAATTGCTCTGTGAATCGGCCTGCCAAACCCGCTCTAGTTTTGTGCGGTAAATTGGCATTAACTTGATGTTTTGAAATAAATAGATTGGAACAGGGATAAGGGCAATCAAAGTTAGGTATGGGCTATAATATAAAAGTACTGACAGAAAGACAAACGAGAACAGAGCATCAATAATCAGTATAAGCGTCTTGCCGGTAAAGAATTCCCTTATTGAATTAAGAGCCGAAATGCGCATTAGTATGTCTCCGACCCACCTTAATTCAAAATATCTGAGCGGCAACGATACGACATGACGGATCAGTTTAGAGCCAAGCACTACATCAATTTTATTGGTTGTTTGAGTCAGCAAATAGGTTTTGGCAATATTAAGTCCCGCCTGAAAAATAATGGCAATCAGGAAAACAACTGCTAAAGCCGTAAGTGTCACTTCGCCTTTATTCGGAATGGCCTTGTCTATAATAACCTGAGTGAAAAGGGGTGTCACCAAACCAAATAATTGCAGGAAGAAGGCAACTAGGGCTACTTCATACAAAAACTGTCGATATTTCTTTATAATCGGCAAAAACCACTTAAAGCCCAGTCTCCAACCCTCGCCGATCAAACTCTTTTTCCGAGGCGCTACTTTTGCAAAAATAAGCCGCCCTGACCATATCTCAATGAGGGCTTCATTTTTTGTAACTTTAGGCTTATTTATCAATGGATCAAAAATTACTGCCCATTTGCCGTCACAACGGCCAATAACTACAAAATGCCCATCGTTCAATACTGCAATACTTGGCGAATGGTATTCCGGCAATAGTTCAGCTTCGGTGGTAACAGCCTCCAGATTTATTTTGAAATATTCAGCAAGCTTGATAATGCTATTTTCATTTAGATTAGCTTCGTCCACAGCGGACTTAAGTTCGGCTGGGATTTTATTTTTATCGATCTTTATGCCTAAAGAATCAGCTACAATAGACAAACAGATAAAACCTGTGCCCATCTGTATAGTTTTAGATTTGTCCGGTAAGTTCATTTCTGGAGTGCTATTCAATTGATCTTAATAAATAGCCGACAATAACGCCGGCTATTCATTATCATTAAGTTCAATTGTAAAGCAATTAATTTATTCCGGACTTTGAATGGCTGATATAGTATTTCAAGCCATTTTCTTCTGTAGCTTTACTCTTACCGAATACCGACTCGATTTCGGTTTTGTGGCTATTCAGGTATCCCATACTGTCAAAGCTGCCTAACCCGCTTTTATAGCCTTGGGTTGCAAAATCCTTATTGCCGTTATTGAAAGTTTGAGTCCAATCACCTTTGGCATCGCTTATGCCATATTGGTTTATCTTTTCCTGGTACGAAGCAATGTACTTT
>JBAXXY010000156.1:0-6306 GCA_037127655.1 Lentisphaerota bacterium | reverse complement strand
AATCCAAAATTTTATTGCATGTGGATAATTATGGTCATTTTCTCTATCTGGATTCATGAGTGCTCTCATGCTATTACTGCCTGGAGTCAAGGAGATGATACTGCTGTATCCAGAGGATATCTGGTTCCTAATCCTCTCAAGCTTATGGGGGTTTCTGCAATTATTTCGCTTTTAGTTGTCGGTATCACATGGGGAAGCGTCCCGATTGATTACAGAAAGCTTAAAAAGGGGAGATTGAGTCCTTTTCTTGTCTCTGTGTCAGGTCCGGTTTCGAATTTGATACTCTTCCTTATTTTCTCTTTTGCTGGAACTTTGGTTTTTAAGATGGTTGGCGGAGATATTGGCAATATTTATTTTCAGGCAATGCTTATAGGGGCTGTTCTTAATATTGTACTTTTTGTGTTAAATCTAGTGCCTGTTCCTCCGCTTGACGGATGGATAGTTGCTATCTGTCTTTTTCCATCTATTGTCAGGATAAATCAGGAACTTCGAAACGGTGTAATGTTTGGACTCTTTGCGCTAGTCTTTCTATCATTCGGATATCTCTTTGTCTATGGTCAGCATGTAGTGGTTTTTACAATGAAATTATTTGCATCTGTGATGGGAATCTAGATATTAGGGAAATAAAAAAGGACAGCCAAATTTGGCTGTCCTTAATAGTAAATAAAATTACTTTGTAGCTAGGAAGGCTTCTCTCTTAGCTTCGAGCAAAGCGCCAACCTGATCAAAGTCGATAGGAGTGTATCCTTTTTCGGTCAGATAAGCACAGAATTCAGTCCATCCTTGATGATCCCATAAACCATTATTCTTCTTGATGAAGTTCATAACGATGTTCGTGCGGGACAGCTTTTTGAGATTTTCAGCTTTTTTATCCATTGTTTTTTCTCCTTTTGTATTTAAGAAAGTCTTTCTATCCATAGAAATTAATTATATTTAAAACGGATAGGAAGCTTAACTTTTCGAGAATATAGCATCATCATTTGGATTGTCAAGGATGCCAATATCATGTGTTTATTTTCAGAAATTTATTCTCCGCTATAGTCAGGTTTTACAGACTTAGGAAGCTTAGTTCTGCACTTCTTTTTAGCAACAACAGTCAACCATGTGCCTTTTTCAGTGTCTAGATCAACTACTGTGTATTTGGCTTCGTCTTCTTTTCTATTGAAACCTATCGTTGTATGAGCTGGAATTTCATTGTGTTTGTCAATGATTGCATTTCTTATCTTGCAATGTTCTCCGATTACTACGCCGTCAATCAGAAGAGAATTATGAACTGTAGCATAACTGTGGACTTTAACAGAACCGAATAGGATAGAATCAACTACTGTTCCGCCTGATACTATGCAACCGCCTGATACCAATGAATTGATAGCTTTACCAACTCTTGATGCGCCTGCAGCGCCGATCTCTTCATTATGAACGAATTTGGCTGGAGGAAGGCTCTTATTATAATTGTAAATAGGCCATTTTTCATTGTAGAGGTCAAGGGCCGGAGTAGGTTCTCTGAGGTCCATATTAGCGTCGAAGAATGCTTTTAGACAGCCGACATCTCTCCAATAAGGAACACCTTTGATACCTTCAATTATATTGAGGTGGTAATTATAAGCATAGAGTTTTCCGGATTCTACCAATGATGGAAGAATGTTTTTTCCGAAGTCGTGACTGCTGTTTTTTTCCTTAGCATCTTTCTTAAGAAGAAGTACAAGATCTCTTGAGTTGAATATGTAGTTACCCATGGAAGCTAAAGCCAATTTTGGATTGCCTGGGATTGGCTGTGGATTTTTTGGTTTTTCCTGGAATCCAATTATTTTCCAGTCTTTATCTACTTGGATTACGCCGAATTCACTTGCTTCTTCGATTGGCACTGGAATTGCTGCCACTGTAGCTATAGCGCCTTTTTCTTCGTGGAAGTCAACCATTTGACTCATATCCATTCTGTATATATGGTCACCGCCGAATATTGCTACTAGATCTGGAGAGAAGTCTTCAATAAGGTGGATATTCTGATAAATAGCGTCAGCTGTACCCACATACCAATGTCTGTCTTCTGTCTGCATCTGAGCTGGGACTGGAACAACAAACTGAGATCCGAACTTAGAAGCTGTATTCCATCCATTGATGATGTGCTCTGTCAAACTTTGTGACTTGAATTGTGTAATTACAAATACTGCGCCGATACCGCTGTTTATGAAATTACTTAGCACGAAGTCGATAATTCTGTACTTGCCGCCGAATGGTACTGCCGGTTTTGCTCTTTCCTTAGTTAGTGGGAAAAGCCTTGTGCCTTCTCCGCCAGCCATAATCATTCCTAGTACGGTTTTACGCATAATCTACTCTCCTTTGTTTTTGTTTTTTGTGATTCGAAATATTTTCAAATAAGCTCTTTAAAATACGATTATATTGTTTTATAATTCCATTTCAACGATTCAATACCAAAAAATTTTAACATTAGAAAAACAACTAAAAATAAAGGTGACACGCATGAATATTGTTTGGGTTACAAGCGAAGCAGCTCCTTACGCTAAAACGGGAGGACTTGCCGATGTATCTTCAGCTCTTCCAATCTCTCTGGCAGAACGCGGGCATAAAGTGTCGGTAATTATGCCTTACTATCCTCAGATGATGAAAGAGTTGACTGCTAAAACCACTATTAAGAAAGAACTTCTTGGAGTTCCTTTCGGATTTGCAGAAGAATGGGCTCAGATCAGAGAACACAAAATCAACGACAATTTGACATTCTATTTTATTGAGTATAATCAATACTTTGACAGACCTAGCCTCTACGATTACAAGGGAACAGAATACGGCGACAATGCATCAAGATTTATCTTCTTCTCAAGAGCTGCAATGCAGGCAATTCTTGCATTGGATTTAACTCCTGATATTTTGCACACAAATGACTGGACCAGCGCATTATGCGCAGTTTACCTTAAGACGCCTCTTTATTGGAGTTTTGAAAATTTCAAGAAGTGCAAGTCTGTAATTACTATTCATAATATTGGTTACCAGGGTGTATTCAATAAAAATAATCTCTTCTTGTCAGGATTAGGCTGGGAATACTTCAATAACACCTGCCTTGAGTATCATGACCAGTTAAACTTCATGAAGGCTGGAATTATGACAGCTGACATGGTTAATGCTGTGAGTCCGACATACGCAAAGGAAATTCTAACTTCTGAATACGGCTTTACTCTCGATCCTGTTTTACAGCATGTTAACTGGAGAGGCAAATTGAGAGGCATTATCAATGGTATAGATGACAAGGAATGGGATCCGGCTACTGACAAGTTCCTTCCTGTAAAATATGATAAAGACAATATGGCAGGTAAGAAAGCTTGCAAAGAAGCCCTTCAAAGAGAACTTGGTCTTCCTGTTAAACCTTCTGCGCCTCTTTTCGGTATAGTTTCCAGACTTGCATCACAGAAAGGTATCGATGTATTCGGAAACGCAATCGAAGATCTGCTTTTAAAGGATGATATTCAGGTAGCAATACTTGGAACAGGCGACAAGGCGCTAGAAGCTCAACTTTCATATTTGAATGGTAAATATCCTGAAAAATTCTCTATTTACCTAGGATTCAGCAATAAGCTTTCTCATCTTGTCGAAGCAGGAAGCGATTTCTTCGTGATGCCGTCAAGATATGAACCTTGCGGTCTGAATCAGATGTACTCTATGCGGTACGGTACAGTTCCTGTAGTGAGAAGTACCGGCGGATTGGAAGATACAGTTATTAACTATGACGCTGAGACTTTAGACAAGTCCACAGGATTTAAGTTCAATATTCTATCTGAAGAATCGCTTAGGAATACTTTCAGATGGGCGGCTGGAATATACACAAACGAGCCGGAAAAATTCAAGAAGATAGTTTACAACGGAATGGCAACTGACTTCTCCTGGGGAAGAACAGCCTCCGAGTATGAAGCAATGTATGCTGATGCTTCAAAGTAAGTAAGTTTCACTAAAATTAAAGCCCGCCCGAAAACATATAAGTTTTTCGGACGGGCTTTCTTATTTCTCAGATTAGGCTTTAATTTTTTTTGTTAGGAGCAGATAAACTACAAACGATATGAAGAAGGATATAAACCATGCGTAATTGTAGAGATTATCTATCCATTGCGGGAATATATCAGAGCCGATTAATCCAACTTGGACTAAAAATCCCGGCATATTTGGAGCTGTAGCAACTATGATTGCAAAGAAAGCTTTCAAGTTCCATCCATTGGTGTATGTGTACTCTCCAGTAGTTGAGAATAAACTTTTAAGATTAAGGAATGTTTTTCTAACTATATAATAGTCAACTATCATTACTCCACCTACTGCTCCAAGAAGCGCCGAATATGCAATCAGCCATCTGAAAATATATCCATGCGGGTCAGCTATAAGTTTCCATGGGAAAATCAGAAAACCTATGAGGCAGGAGATATAACCGCCTACTTTAAAATCTATGTGCCTAGGCAATAGGTTAGAGAAATCATTTGCTGATGAAACAACGCTTGCAGCGATATTTACGCAGACTGAAGCGACAATAAGACCGATCAATGGAATAATAGTAAGGAAAGAACTGTCAAACTTGCCGATGAGTTGAACCGGATCCCAAATTGCTGTTCCGAAAACTATTACAGTCACGCTTGTGACAGCTATTCCGATAAATGATATAAAAGCCATTGTAGGAGGCATTCCCACAGCTTGCCCGATTATCTGGTCTTTCTGAGATTTAACGAATCTGGTGAAGTCAGGGATATTAAGAGCCAGAGTCGCCCAATATCCGACAATAGCTGTAAGCCCAGGCCAGAAAATTACCCAAAAGTCAATATTGTTTTCTTTAGACAACATGGCCGAAGCTTTAAAAATATTTTCGATAGAACCTGCTTTCCACCAAGCCCAGATAAACAGGAAAAAGCATAGAGCCAGTAGGAATGGAGAAGCATATACTTCAACTTTTTTTACCATTCCCATCCCGTAACGGACTATGAGCATCTGGACAAACATCATAATCAGGATACAAACTAGATGCCAGAAATCCAGACCTATGAAATTGCCGAGATAGGGAGAATTTTTCATAAAAGGCAACAAACCTGCAAGGATTATGTAGAGAGCATTGCCTGAGATGACAAGGTTTATTCCGAGCCAGCCGCATGCGACAAAGGCCCTCATCATAGCGATGAGTTTGGCCCCTTGTGTTCCGAAACTGCTTCGTATTAAGACTGGAAACGGTACTCCGTATTTCGGTCCTGCGTGAGCTATGAGAGACATTGGTATTAGCACTATTATATTTCCAAGAGCTATCGTCAGAATGGATTGCCACCAATTCATCCCACTACCGATTAAACTCGAACCTAGCATGTATGTAGGGATATTTATGGACATAGTAACCCAGATCATAGTCATAGTCCATTTTGTCCAGGTTCTTGATGCAATAGGAATAGAACTTAAATCTTTATTCCAAAGCGGACTGTCAATATTTGATACATCCAGCTCAAATTGACCGTTGAATTTTTTTACGAATTTGTCCATCTTTTCTCCCTCTGGTTATTTTTTGTCCTATTAAAACGAATCCAAGAATATAAATACAAGGACATTAGTAGGCAAACAAGTTTAAATATATATGCGTTCGAAAGCTTTTAGTCTATAGGAAATCTATTCTGGCAGGATTGATTTAAGTTGTTGCATAGGATATATCATTTCTATAAATTGCTATACTAAACTTTATACATTCTGAAAGAGGTTTCTATGAACGAATGTAGTTGCTGTTCTCAGAGTTTAAGTGTCCTTGAAAAATATCCTGAGAAGCGAAAAGCTCTGAATGATTTTATTGATAGCCTGCCATTGGGTTCAGATATTAAGAATAATCGTGGTTTTTTGATAAGCTGCCTTCACAAAGCGCAAGGGATTTTTGGTTATCTGCCTGATGAAGTTCAGTCTCTCATTGCTGACAAACTCAGACTCAATTTAAGCGATGTTTATGGGGTAATATCATTTTACTCTTTTTTTACTATACAACCGCCTGGCAAATACAAAATAAGCGTCTGTCTCGGGACGGCATGCTTTGTCAAAGGCGCTGATAAAATCCTTGCAGAGTTTGAGAAACAGATAGGTATTAAAGACGGCGAAACTTCCAAAGACATGAAGTTTTCACTTGGCTCTTTGAGATGTGTCGGAGCGTGTAGTTTGGCGCCTGTCGTGACAGTTAGTGACAAGGTTTATGCCAGAATGACACCTGAAAAAGTGAGTGAAATCCTCAAGGAGTGCGAATAATTATGATAAAAAACTTTAAAGATTTCGTTCAATATTCAGAGATCATTAAAG
>JBAXXY010000155.1:0-6319 GCA_037127655.1 Lentisphaerota bacterium | reverse complement strand
ATACAAAGTCTTATGGCTCAAGAGACAGTGCCAGGCTGTATGGTGAGTATTCCTAAAAAAGACATCATATATGAGTATAACAATGTCTCGTCACTGCCTAAGCAGCAGCAATACGCAGTATTCGTAGCCGCTATGATTTCATTAACTACTACTCCTGACAGCTCCAGGGAAATAATGAACAAAATGCCAGATCCCTTTGTAAGGCCTCGTGATTTATATCCACCTGCCGAATCCAAACCAAAAACAAGCAACTTTGGAGGAGAAATCCCAGCAGCTTTTGCTTCAATTGCAGATGTAGGCGCCCCACCACAAGTGGCATTACCGATACAAGAAATTCTTAAGACTTTTTGGTCTAGTTATGATTTAGGGCAAATCCACAGGAATGGATGGTATAATCCTAGGAATTTATTAGCTGACATTTCAGGATATATAAGATCGAATTATAATTTGGAGATGAGTGATGCGCAAAATAAAACTGGTCTAGTATCTGAAGTAAATCAAGCATCGGCCTATGGTTATCATTTCGGTTTACAGGAGTTAACTAACCCTGAAAAACTAAACTTAAAACCTACCATCCCTTGCCTGGACTGGTATCACTATGTTAAAAACAATAATATAAGAACTTTGCCCAATCAATAGCTGATGAATCGCGATGGAAAGTGCCTTAAAATATTAACAAGATCAATTAATAAAAGGAAACTCCATCTATGCAGAATATGAAAGCGAAACTATTTTTTATAATATTTCTACTCTCTGGTTCGTTTGTTTTCTCATATACCTCTGAAAAAAACAATTCTTCTGCTAAAACAAATGAAGAAGAAACAGTATCAAGGATTCCAGATTTAAAACCTGGAAAATGGGAGCCATTGTACAGGATGGGAAAAAATCTATTCCCATCTGTTGTAATAAGCACCGTAACCTTGAAGGAAGAAGATGATGATAGAGTACCGAATCAATTAGGAGCACTTTGGGGAACCATTGGGATAGCAATTTGTTCTCCAAAAAACGATTGCCCCATAAGTTTGGAAGTCTCAAGCGGAACATTTTTCAAACCGACAACTTTTAGTGTAACTTTGCCCAAAAAAGGCGTCACATACTTTGTTTTTCCTGATTTGAAGTATGAATATGAAAAACTTCTCAAAGTTACTCAGACTGTACCTGAGGATGTTACTTATAAAGTTACCATTGATGGCAATACAGAGCCTGAAAAGACGGATCATATACAGGTCCGCTCGATTAATGAATGCGTATATTATTTTGTTGATTACGATGAAAATTCCGTAGATACCCCATGGTTTTTTGCTGCTTATGTCAATGAAAATCATCCTTACATAAATGGAGTTCTGAGTGACGCATTAAAATCAAAAAAGGTAAGCAGTTTCTCTGGCACCAGCGGTGATGAAGAATCACAGCTTGAGGAAATAAATGCAATCTGGGAAACTCTTAGACACAGGGGCATGCATTACAGTAGTATTACAACTACAGCTGATGACGATAATTCCGATTTATCAAGCCAGCATGTGCGCTTATTAGGGCAGAGTATCAATTTCTCGCAAGCCAATTGTGTGGACGGTTCTGTTCTCCTTGCGTCAATTCTTCGAAAGATAGGGTTTGATGTGAGCCTGATTGCTACTGATGATCATATGTATGTGGCTGTAGCCTCTGGTAAGGATGGAGATAGCCTTATGTGCATCGAAACAACAATGCTGGGGGATTCGTCCTTAGATGAAGCTATTGAAGAGGGAAATAAAGAGTTTGAAGAGAATGAAGATAAATTCTATTCTGATGACGATAAATATAGTGATTTTAATATCATCAATATTATGGAAGCCCGCAGCATGGGGATTATGCCAATTAAAGACGCTGTATCAAATTAATCTGGAACGGGTGATGAAGTCAACATTTATATACAAATATTTAAGGGCAGTAAAGACAAATTGTTAACATAGAAGGGAGTAAACCATGAAACAGTATAAAATATTCAAACATCCTTTGGGCAAGATTGAAGCTGTAAAACAAGGCTGGTCATGGCCTGCATTCTTTTTTAATTGGATTTGGGCTTTAGTTAAAAAAATGTGGTATTTAGGATTTGGAGTTCTGGTAGTGTTTGTTGTACTTGATTTGTTCCACTTTTATACCAGTGCTGAAAACAGTACCGCCGTAACTCTACTAACTAATTTTATTATACTCATAATTGCAATCATATTAGGTGTTAAAGGAAATACATTGAGAGAAAAGAATCTTCTTTCCAAGGGATATGAATTAAAAGATGTAACAACGGCTTCAAATACAGAAGGAGCCAAGGCTCTTTTTCTAAAGAACCTTATAGTAAAGTAAAAATAAGGTGATCACACACTGAAGATAGGTACGGTAACTGCTGGAACTCATAAATAACTTTCAACTTTTATTTGTGGGGGGGGAAGTAAGATCTCCGAAGGAGCCCTAAGCTCATCATTGAGTCAATCATAACTAAAAACTTTCTTTGAGCTTCATTTCTAGAATCTCAAATCTATCTTAAACCCATAGAATACTTTTGAGATTATTTTAATCTTGATAAGAATTATACTATCATATTGATACAGATATAATCTTAAAATCTTGAATTGAACAAGAGGTATGCACCTAAAAAATATCTTTAGCCTTATCCCATAATACCATTGACAATGACTTATAATTGTCTTTCAATTGATGTACATGTTTACAACCAATCATTCATAAGGGGAAGCGAAATGCAGTCTTATAATTATCATTCCGCTAAACCCAAGATAAGATCAAGATGGCTGCCTATTCTGATAGGCGCATTGTGCTTCGTGACTTTGTTGATGTTATCCTGGAAACTAAGGGACCGCGAGCAGGAAAACCTCCAAAATACGATCTCAAGTGAAGCAGAGCACTTGGCTACAGATATAAAAGTCGACTTCCGTAATCGAGTCCAGTTTTTGGAGTCTATGGTAAAAAGATGGGAACTTCAGAAAGGTACTTCAAAGGATGAATACATAAATGATACTGGATCCTTACTTTCAATAGCTTTAGGCTTTCAGGCTGTTGAATGGGTGGATAAGGACTTCTATGTTCGTTGGATTTCTCCATTAAAAGGTAATGAAAAAGCGCAAAACCTGAATCTCGCTTTTGAAGAAAATCGACGTTCGACCATGGAAAAGGCCAGGGATACTCAGTCTCCGGCGGTTTCAAAACCAATAGACCTGGTGCAGGGAGGTAAAGGGTTTCTTGTATTTTTTCCTATTTATTTCGATGGGAAATTTGATGGTTTCATTCTAGCTGTTTTCGAAATACATAAGTGGCTTGATTATGTTTTTGGATTTGATTCAAAAAACTCACTATCTGACAAATATAATATCTGCATTTACTTTGATGATGTTCCTGTCTATAAAAATGGTGATTTTGTCAAACAAACTTATACCATGCAGGCAACTGAAGTAATTAAAGTCTTGGATAAGAATATTTCGATTTACATTGAACCATCCAAAGCCTTTATTAAAGTTGATATAGCTTCCCTTCCGAATCTGACAATATTTATTGGTATATTTTTGTCAGTGATTATAGCCTTTGTCGTTTTTCTATTTCAAAGAACATATATTGAAGTCAAAAGAACGCATCTATCTAATAATATCCTTGAATCAAAAACTGCCTTACTCAAGGCTCAGACAAACTCGAATATCGACGGGATTTTGGTGATTGACCATAATAATAAACGACTTCTTATAAACAAGCGATTCGTTGAGCTGTTTAATGCCCCCACGGAGGTTCAGGAGGATGAAGATGACACCGCAATGCTCAGGCATGTTACGAGCTTGACCCAATATCCTGATCAATTTCTTGATAAAATTAAATATCTCAATAGCCATCCTAATGAAATAAGTCGCGATGAGATCGAATTCAAAAGCGGAATGGTTATTGACAGGTATTCATCACCTGTTCAAGGTGAGGATGGACAATATTACGGTAGGATCTGGGTGTTTCACGACATCACCGAACGCAAGAATACGGAAACCTATAAAGAAATGAGACTGGAAGTCCTTAATATTCTCAATGAACAGAAAGATTTGAAATTTTCAATTCTAAGAGTTATCCACACATTGAAGACGCAGACAGGTTTCGACGCTGTAGGAATTCGCCTGCAAAACGGAGAAGATTTTCCGTATTTTGGACATGAAGGGTTTTCCGATGATTTTCTGGCAACTGAAAACACTCTTATTAGGCATGACGCCAATGGATGGGTATGCAAAGACAAAGATGGCAAGGTCTGCCTGGAATGTACATGTGGGATTGTCATTTCCGGCAAAACAGATCCTACCGATCCCCTCTTTACGCATGGGGGAAGTTTCTGGACGAACAATTCTTTCTCTTTGCTTGATCTTCCATCATATCAGGATCCTCGTTTTCATCCACGCAACAAATGCATATATCAAGGCTATGCTTCTTGGGCTCTGATTCCAATTCGAAGCCAAGAAAGGATTATTGGACTGATCCACATAAGTTCTCGAAACAAAAAGGCTCTCTCCATTGAAAGGATTGAAATCCTGGAAGTAATAGCCTCTCACATTGGATCATTTTTGATGCGCATTAAATCAGAAGAAGAACTTATTGAGTTATCCTCTCGCTTCTCTCTGGCTGCTCGTGCTGGTGGTGTTGGTATATGGGACTACGATATTGTCAATAACAAGCTCGCTTGGGATGATCGGATGTTCGAGCTCTATGGAATCAAAAGGGAGCAGTTTTCAGGAGCTTATGAGGCATGGCAATCAGGGCTTCATCCAGATGACAAAATTCGAGGAGATGCTGAAATTCAGATGGCAATAAAAGGCGAAAAGGAATTTAATACCGAATTCCGCGTTATTTGGCCAGATAGGACTATTAGATATATCCGCGCAATGAGTTCTGTTAGTCGCGATGTAAAAGGAAAACCTATTCATATGATAGGCACAAACTGGGATATAACCGAAAGTATGAAAATGGAACAGACACTTAAAACACAGTTAATGAATATTTCTGCCATCCTTGAAAATTCTCCCTACCTCATGTGGCTGAAAGATTCTGAAGGGAAGTTTCTATCTGTAAATGAGAATTTTGCCCATAGTTGCGGTCGAAATAATCCAAATGAGCTTATTGGATTGACAGATCTAGATATCTGGCCAGAAGACCTGGCACGAAAATATCGATCAGATGACAGTAAAGTAATAGCCCTGAAATCAAGAAGTATAGTAGAAGAACCTATCGAAGATCTAGGGCACAGGAAGTGGTTTGAAACAATCAAAACTCCAATTATAGACGATACCGGATCTGTTATTGGTACTGTCGGCATGGCAAGAGATGTTACTGAACGCAGGGAATACCAGGAAAATTTAAATAAAGAAAAAGAAAGATTAAAGAATGTAATCCTTGGGACTAATGCAGGCACATGGGAATGGAATTTGCAAACAGGCAAAACATTATTCAACGACAGATGGGCGGAAATTGCTGGGTACACTTTAGAAGAACTTGAACCTGTCAATATAAAAACCTGGGAGAAACTGATTCATCCTGATGACCTTATTAAGTCAGGCATGCTTCTTCAGAAGCATTTCAATAAAGAGTCTGATTATTATTCCTGTGATTGCAGGATACGCCATAAGAATGGTTCCTGGATCTGGGTAAGTGACAAAGGTAGACTCATGCAATGGGATGAATCGGGGAAACCCCTATTAATGAGCGGCACACACATTGATATCTCTGAAAGAAAAAAAATAGAATCTGACCTTAAAATTCAGAACGACTTCTACACCATACTCACAAGGCTATCTGAGAAGCTAATTCAAACCGATTCTTCCGCGATTGATGATGCAATAAATAGTGCTCTTAAAACGCTGGGTACCTTCAACAATGTGGATAGATCTTATATTTTTGAAGTGGATGAATCAGCTGACGAAATGAGCAATACTTATGAGTGGTGTGAGGAAGGGATTACTTCGGAGAGGATGAATCTTCAGAAGCTACCATTTTCTCTGATACCAAGATGGAAAGATGAATATTCTCACAACAGATATGTTTACATTGAATCCGTAAAAGATCTACCAACTGAGTGTCAATCTGAAAAAGATGTTCTTGAGCCGCAGGGTATAAAGTCTTTAGTTACGGTGCCTATGTACTATGGTTCATCTCTTCTGGGTTTTATTGGTTTCGACTCTGTCAGAAGCATCAAGAGTTGGAATCTGCAGGTTATAAATCTTCTCAAAATAATAGCCAGTGTTATAGCTGGGGTCATTACCAAGAAGAACACCGAAGCCTTGCTCCAGAAAGCCAAGGATAGAGCAGACAAGGA
>JBAXXY010000154.1:0-6323 GCA_037127655.1 Lentisphaerota bacterium | reverse complement strand
TTGCAATTCAAGCTCTATCTGGTGTACTTGCAGCTCGTGAATGAGTTTCAGCGTATCGGCTTCAGACGGGGAAATTTTTTCAGGAAAAGCGGCTATTTTTGCACTGTATATCTTTAATGCCTGCTTGCGCAAATTTCCGAATTTTTCCGGATTGTGTTTATACTCGCTCATTTCTTTCATATCAATTTTATCCAATTAGAATTGTAAGCGCAAGTATATGGGATTAAGAAGTGAAAAGCAAGTAAAAGTAACATGTAAAAAACTGGACTTGTGCCCGTATTCTTCCCCGTCATATATTTTGAAGAATAGAAGATATAAATATCGTTAAATATCTGAAGATTAGAGGATAGAAAAGATTTGAAGGTATTTTGCCCCATGACGGGGGAATACTCCGAAGGAACAGGGGAATACTCCGATGAAGCTTCGGAACTCTCCGAAATCGTTTTGGAGACCTCTCCCAGAGTTTCGGAGTCATCCGGAGAAGCTTTGGAGATCTCCGGAAGAACGCCGCAATATTCCCCCAGAGCATTGGAGTACTCCGACAGAGCTCCGCAATACTCCTAAAGAGTTAAAAGGTATTACTTGACAGTAACAAGTATTATCTCAAAAGGTTTCCGTAACCGTGAATTCGCTTGCTCCCCACATATAGCTATAAATATCGGAATTGATATTTTGAAAACTTTTCATTAATGCTTCAGGCCATGGCTCAAGAATACATACAAACTTTCGGTAGAACTCCATCATAGCGTCCTGAAATTCAGCAGTGTCAAATTAATAAAGGTTGGAGAGAGATCCTGTTCAGCTTTCGTCTCATATAAATATTTATTGAGCGTTTTGTATTCTTCTTATCTCCAATTTTGCCAGGTCATCAGAAGGTAACCCTAATTTTGCAGCTATACTTAAGTCCTCTAAAGCACCAACTTTATCATTTATTTTTTCCTTAGCTTTTCCTCTCATAATATAAGCTTTAGCCGCATCTGCAGAGTTTTTTGGTGTTAACTTTATTACTTCAGTGGAGTCTTGAATTACGCCTATATAATCTCTCAGATAATTTTTAGCGACCCCCCTCAAAAGGTAAGCTTCTGCATTATTCGGGTCTAACTCAATAGCTTTAGTATAATCTTGTATTGCCCCTTCAGAATCGGTACTATATAATTTTTTCGTTGCACTATGCAAGTAGGCATCTACATTGTAATCGCCAAGCTTCTGCCTTAGTGCATTCATCTGGACTTCGCCGCCACCCTTGGCATAGTCTTGCATCGCCCCTGGATTGTCACCGAGCATTTCTTTCATTCTTCCTCTATTGCAGTAGAACTTGCGATTAACTTGAGGGTTAGGACTTGCCTCTATGGCTCTGGTAAGATCTCGTATCGCTCCCCTATAATCACCCGCACGAGCCTTGCTGGCAGAACTCATATCGCAGGCATAAATTTCATTGTCAGTGAGGTGTAGATCATATTTTGCCTGAGCAGCTTGAATTTCATCGTCAGAAAACACGGGTCGCATTTTGGCATATTTTTCTGTCATTAGTACATCTAGTTGTTTTTTGTAGCGCATTGCATCGTTTTGGCTTACCTCTACTTCTATGGCTTTAGTATAGTCTTGTCTTGCTCCTTCATAATCGCCAAGAGATTCTTTCATCTCTCCTCTTCCTGAATAGGCTGAACCGTCCCGAGAGTCTAAATCAATAATTTTATTATAATTTTGTATTGCTCCAGCAAAATTGCCCTTCTCATCCTCAGCTCTTGCACTATCCTCGTAATCCATAATTTTATTGTAAGGAATTACATAGTGTGCTTGAATAGGTTTTGTATCTAGAAGCTGGTTAGCAGTTTTGCTTGATGTATTGCTTGCGCTGCTCGTAACATTATCTAAGAGGTCTGCCTGTAAATTTTCAGATAAAAAAATTAAAAGTATGATACTTAGAATGCTAATAGCTAGTTTCATAATAAATTACCCTCCCTATTTTGTTATGTGTACTGTATGTATTTATAAAGAGTGTCGCTACTATGGAATTATAGCCGAAGAAATATTTATCTCATTGCATTAGGTAATTGATTCATCTCAGAAATTACCCTTAATTTGGCTGATTATGGATGTCTAGGTTTAAATCCAAATTAAAAATCTAAAATTTGCTGATGAAAAAGAAAAGAATAAGCCTTTTGATGAAATCAAAGGCAACCTAATACAAGCATTTAATTTGGAATATGGTATAATCTTATCTAAAATCAAGACAGATTATTCGGCAAAATTCAAACCTTACGAAAATTAACCTTGAAGGAGTAGATTATGAGCAAACTTGGTAAGTGTCCTTATTGCCAGAAGGTGATTGAAAGTTTTAATATGGAGCAAGTTGACTGCAAATACATTCAACCTGATTCTGGAAAAGACAAAGCAAAAATATATAAGTGCATATCTCTTATTTGTCCTCACTGCGAAAAAATTATATCTGCTCAAGTGGACAAACTCATAGCTCAAGATGTAATGAAAGAGCTTGTGGATTCAAAACTTCTGGAACCGCATTCTCATTTCTAAAGTTTGAGGATTTGCAGGTGTCTGTCTAGACATAATATGTTTTTAATGGCGGGAATCCATTAAATTCGACAGAACAATACGAAGAAGTGTAAGCACCGGTGGTCAACCAATACAAACGGTCTCCTACTGCAAGGCTTAGAGGCAATGAGTATTGATTGCGTTCATACATAACATCCTGACTATCGCAGGTAGGACCTGCAATGATGGCATCTTCGTTAATCCCTTTTTTATCGCAATAGATTGGGTACTTGATACATTCGTCAAGAGTCTCAATCAATCCGTTGAATTTGCCGACATCAAGATAAATCCAGCGGTCAAGAGCTGTTCTTGATTTGCGGGAGATTAAAACAATTTCACTTACTAAAATACCGCAGTTTCCAACCATTGAGCGGCCGGGTTCAAGAATGATTTCCGGTAACTCATCACCAAAGTCATCATGCAAATAGCGGGTAATTTCATCGGCATATATTTGAAGATCGTTAGTTTTAGACATGTACGGAGCAGGCAGACCT
This sequence comes from Lentisphaerota bacterium, assembly GCA_037127655.1. Classification (GTDB taxonomy): domain Bacteria; phylum Verrucomicrobiota; class Lentisphaeria; order Victivallales; family GWF2-38-69; genus GWF2-38-69. The sequence continues at coordinate 3,276 of JBAXXY010000154.1, read as the reverse complement.
CCTCCCATATTAATCATCTGTAGTTTGACATTCTCATTCTCAGCCATCCAGTCAAAAATATACTTTGCTTTTGCTATAGCTGAGTCCCATGTCCCGATATCTCTTTGCTGAGATCCTACATGAAAAGAAATACCATGAGGAATCAAACCAAGTTTTTTAGCTAGAATTAACAGGTCTATGGCCATTTCAGGTTGGCATCCAAACTTTCTTGACAACGGCCAATCTGCAGTTTCTGCTCCTTCTGTTAGAATGCGGCAGAAAATCTTGGATCCTGGGGCTGTTTTTGCAATATTGCGTAAATCTATTTCGCTGTCTGTAGCATATAGACGAATGCCTTTTTCATAGGCATATTTAATATGATTTGGCTTTTTGATTGTATTGCCGTAGCTGAGTTTGTCAGGGCTGGCGCCGAGTTCAAGGACTTTATCAAGTTCATAGATTGAAGCAATGTCAAAATGCGACCCCAGGCTTATTAGTCTGGATAGTACCTCTTTGCCTGGATTTGCTTTAACAGCAAAAAAAGTTTTTGCATACGGAAAATATGTATTCAATTCGTTATAGTTCTTTTCAACTATATCGACATTGACTAACAAGAATGGAGTTTCGATTTTATCTGCGCAGCTTTTAAATCTATCCCATTCTTCTTGGGTGTAATATTCAGTAGCATCAACATTCATTTTGCATGTTCTCCTTAGAACAAAAGGTTTTAAAAAACCGCTAAAAATGCCTACATTTAGCATTAAATACAACTGCTGATAAAAAATAGTCTGATTTTAATATGTCTGTCTCATTTCATATAGGATCGCTCTTGCAAGCTGAAAGCGCATCCACTACACTGAGATAGTCAATAAATTTCAGCTAAACCAACCAATAATAAGGATAGAGCATCTATGAATAAAGATTTGATTAAAGTGTCACTATTATCACTGGCTTGCGCAATTTTCGGAGCATGCAACACACCTCTTGATAACTCCAAAGGCGTTTCTGCAAAACTCCAAACTAAAATAGAAGATAGTTCTTTTAGCACTTCAGGCAAAACAGTTACGGTTTACACGACTGCTGAAAATACAAATTACAGATTATTCAAAACTGGTACACTGCAATTCAAAAACTTTGAGCAACCATTGGAAACTCAGATCTGTGTCTTTGTTGATCCAAATAAAACTTTCCAGACATTTCTTGGTATTGGCGCAGCTTTGACAGATGCGTCTGCTGAGACTTTTGCCAAGTTGCCAAAAGATAAACAACAAGAATTCATGCAGGCTTACTTCAGTAAAGACAATGGGATAGGATACACTTTAGCTCGAACCAATATACATAGCTGTGACTTCAGCAGTGACAGTTACACTTATGTCACCGAAGGAGATAAAAATCTGAGTTCGTTCAGCGTGGCCCACGATGAAAAGTATCGTATTCCTTTTATAAAGCAGGCTATCGCTACAGCTGGAGGAAAACTAACTTTCTATGTCAGTCCATGGTCGCCACCGGTTTTTATGAAAGATAATGACAGCATGCTCCATGGAGGCAAATTAAAGCCGGACTATTATCAGTCATGGGCTAATTATTTTGTAAAATTTATAAACGCCTATGAGAAAGAAGGTATTCCTGTCTGGGGTTTGACAGTTCAAAATGAGCCCATGGCTGTCCAAAAATGGGAATCATGCGTATTTACAGCCGAAGCTGAAAGAGATTTCCTGAAAAACTATCTGGGGCCAACACTACAGAAAAGCGGACTAGGAGATAAGAACATAATTGTATGGGATCATAACAGGGATTTGATTTGTCAAAGAGCAAATATCATTCTTGCCGACTCTGAAGCTTCTAAATATGTCTGGGGCATAGGTTTTCATTGGTACGAAACTTGGGCTGGCGGAGACCCGATGTTTGTTAATATTGCTAGAGTTCACGAAGACTACCCTGACAAAAACCTTATATTTACCGAAGGATGCGTAGAGAAGTTTGATGCGACTCAATACGCTCTTTGGGCGCACGGTGAAAGATATGGCCGTTCGATGATTAATGACTTTAATAACGGTGTAGTAGGATGGACCGACTGGAATATACTTCTAGATGAGATGGGTGGACCTAATCATGTCGGTAATTACTGTTTTGCTCCTGTACATGCCGACACTAAAACCGGACAGTTAATCTTTACCAATTCATATTATTATATCGGGCATTTCTCAAAGTTTATCAATCCCGGCGCTAAAAGAATCAGCAGCGCTGCCAGTCGCAGTCAGTTGCTCACTACTGCATTTTTGAATGGAGATGGAAAAGTAGTTACAATCGTGATGAACCAGAGTGATGATAAAGTGCTCTATAATTTATGTATTGGGGCGACGGCAACTGAAGTTACAATATTGCCTCATGCTATCCAGACTCTGATATTTTGATGAGTAAGGGCTTTCAAAAATATATGATGCTATTTGTCTATTTTGCAGTTGAACTCATTATGTAATTGACAATTTCTTCGGTGGCTCCCACTACTACTTTTTCTCTGACGGCGAAGTTGTATGAGCCATCAAGATTTGTATTATGATTGAGTTTTATTTCTTCGGACATTTGCGTATGATCTAAGAAAGTCATTTTACAGTTCAGTTTCTTGAGAATAGCCAGAGCCGCTGCATAATCCCAGAGTTTGATATTTGAGCCTAAATATGACATAAACTTCCCTAAAGCCGTAAATGAAAAAGAAGCTGTAGCACAGCATAGTACAAGCACTGGATTTGGAATGTTAATAGTGCCATGCTTTGCGAAAGTTTGGGTCAGGACTACTATGTCATATTTGTTTAAGGACATATCCGGTTTGCTTAACTCTTCGAAGGTTTCCAGCTGATGAATTTTATCTGAATTCGGATCAACTTTTCCAAGAAAGACTTTTGAGCCTTGAGTTACAATCATATCTCTTGTCAGCGGAAAATAAATTGCGCCCTCTCGGATTATCCCTTTCTCTGCAAAGCCGATTGATATTCCCCAGTAAGTTAACCCATTTGCGTAGGGAACTGTGCCGTCTATCGGATCGACTATCCAGGCAGTGTTGCTTAGTGCTTTATCTAAAAAGTCTTTGCCTTTCTGATAAACTGTCTCTTCTCCAATCATATAGGAATTTTCGGCCGGATCATCAAAGTAGTTTGACAGTTTGTTTTCTATTGTCTTGTCTGCAATCGTAACTATGCTTAAGTAATCTTTAATTTCTTTTTTTGGCTTGTCATAGTAGAGCAGGGCAATCCTCTACTATGACAAGCCAAAAAAAGAAATTAAAGATGACTTAAGCAT
>JBAXXY010000153.1:0-6327 GCA_037127655.1 Lentisphaerota bacterium | reverse complement strand
GTTTAATATTTATGCCTTTATATCAAGTTCAGCCAAAAGTCCAACCTGTTTACTTTTCTCTTCTGCTACATCCTCCATACTATGCTCTAAATCAGAACTTTTAAAAAAATAATCATGTGAGGAATAAATAGATTCCTTAAAAAAGTAATCGCCGTTTTCATTCCCACCAGCGACATCTACCTGAGGTGGCTCCCAACTATCTGGAGGAATAACTGAGTCGCTTCCGGAAGAATCTATCCCATTTTTAATGTCTTTTGTTAATTTTTTTACCATTTGAGGACCGAAAACCGCAGCCAAGCCTATTATAGCAGCCGAACCTCCTACTAATGCTACCGAAGCATTGGCCTTACCACCAATAGCAAGCTGTTCATTTCCTGCTGTGATGGCACCTCCTCCACCTCTGGCAGAGTCTGTACCGCTACTATCTGAGCCGAAACCACTTAAGGTAGAAATAGAAGCCAAAGTATTTGCTAAACGGTTTTTACCATTGGAAGCATCTGCTAAGCTGTTTGTTGAATTTGCCGTAGAAGTTAATGCTTGGGGGTTTTCTGAAGATTTATCAGTATTTCCGCTTCCTGTGTTGTTATCTCCATTGGTTGTCTCACTAGTCCCAGTTCCAAAAGACCCAAATGTTCCAGAATCCGAAAACTCACTATCAAATCCAGGTATTCCAGAATTAAACACACTTTGTGGCGGAGTAGAAGGTATTCCTTTCCATGGAGTGACTCCAAAATTCTCATCAGGATGATCAGAACTATTTATGGGGTTTATCGAATCATCCCCTATATCTGATGTTTCTGTCCCATCATTCATCTGAGCATTACCTGCTCTTACGATGAATGAACCATTTACATAAGCAATGCTATAATTGCCAAGTCCTGTTCCTACTGCGTTGCTAATTGTTATGGGGTAGGTTCCTATATTAGCTGAAATAGATGTTGCACTGCTAGCAATGGTTGCGCTCGTTACCATATCGCCGCCTACAATACCGTTCGTCATAAATTCAGTCCCGTTAAATGTAAATGTTCTTTCATATCCCTTAGTCTGATTATCTGCTGTTAGTGTCAGCGGCGCTGCAGTTATATTGGCTGTCGTAGAGGCAGTAGTTACTCCGTTAAGAGTAAACTTAGCATTGTTGAGCGAAATGTCGGTTACATTGACCGTTTTTCCTGCCCCGACATTTTTATTAAGAAAAAGCGCTGCAGTATAAGAAGGAGTAACGGCATAGGCTGTAAATATATTTTGTGTCGAGAGATTTACTGTTGCTACCGTATTTCCATTATATACCTTGTCAACTCCAGCAGCAGAGACAGCCAATAAAACTTTAGCAGCATCACTTATCGTTCCTGTATGACTGATGGAGGAAGCAGATGGGCTAACTGTTTTTATACCACTAACGCTTACGGTAAGATTATAGTAAGCTCCATCTGGTATAGTTTGATCAACCCCGTCAAAATTAAATGTAGATGAGTTTGCTGTAAATGTCCCAAGACTGGTTGCAGTTCCGCTTATGTTGATGCCTGATGTTGCAAGAGCAGTAAAATTACCATTCACCGTAATCGTTCCATTTACATCCAGATCTGTAGGATCAAAACCATCTGCAACACAAAATGTCTTTCCTGCATTGACCACCACCGTTCCGCCATTTCTTATGGTAGTCTGGTCCACAGTAACATCGTTTCTAACTGTCACTGTAGAATTGGTATCTACTATTATGGTTCCGTCAGCTGATGTCGGGGCATGCGTTGCATTCACCCAGGATGTTCCATCATAGACATACCAGTTTGCCGCTTCATCCCAGTATGCCGTAGATGAGGCGCCTACATTATATTGTGTGATATAATTATTAGCTCCCGTTGGTGCTGTCCCGTTATATTCTACCGCGCCTATTGTTCTTAAATCGGATACTCCGCCTGGCCTCAAGTATCCTCTCTGATCTAGAGAGTAACAGTTATTGTATATAGTGCTTCCTGTTGTATAAGGTATGTTTATTGCGACACTGCCAGCTCCAATTGCCAGAGTTTTTGTCGGTCCTCCATTATCTGCAAGGGATGAAGCCAGACTCAAATTAGCTACAACACCATTAACATCTCCAGTAATATCTCCTGTTCCAGACCAGGTATATCCTGTAGATTTACCTACTATGTTGTAATTGTAATCGTGTACTGTGCCAGACACTAAATTGAAGTCGCTCCTTGTCATGCCTGTACTATAGTTATTCGACATAATCGAATTTCTGATATTAAGCGCAGCAGTGTCAAACATCTTTATTCCACCGCCGGTAGAACCGCCGGTATTATTGGCAATAGTGGAACTCTCGACATTAACAACACTCGTACCTGCTGCTATCACAGCCCCGCCTCCTGTTCTGGCTGTGTTGTCAGAAAATGTCGAATTGATCAGAGAATAAGTCGAATTGTGGATATTTATGCCTGCTCCGTCCCAGTAAGTGCTGTTATTAGAAAAAGTGGAATTATAAATTTTTCCTGTTGTGTTATTTGAACACCTTATTCCGCCACCATACTTTGCCTGGTTCGAGTCGATTGTTGAGTTAAATATTGTAAGCGTAGCGCCATTGGCATAAATTGCCCCTCCGCCGCCCTTTTCACTAGTTCCGGATGTATCCCAGGCTGAGTTGCCGCTGAAAGTGGAGTTATTAATCGTGAAAGCACCGCCCATACTGTATATGCCCCCACCATTAAAAGAGCCTGACCCGCCTGCAACTCCATAGGACACTATAGAATTTGTAAAGTTCACAGTAGCGCCGTTATTATAAACACATCCTCCGTTAAATGCTTTTGATCCGGTTATTACTGTATCATCAATATTTACAGTTCCTGAATTTATATATATTGAACCGCCGTAAGAGTTTTCCCCGGCAAGACTTGAGATATTACCGCCCATGATAGTCATATCATTAATAGCAATTGTCTTCCCCGCACCAGGATCAAGATAAAAGACTCTTGCTGCTGTAGCTCCTGCGCCTGAACCAGGAATTGCAACCTGAACTGTAACACCGTCCCCTCCGTTAATTGTTACTCCGTCAATTATCGTGTCGAGTTGCGTATCGATAGTAATTGTTACAACGATATTATCAATTGTGATTGTATCATTGCCAGCGTTAGCATTGGCATCAATTATTGCCTGTCTGAGTGAATCTGGTCCTGAATCATTTCCATTTGAAACAGTATATGTAGATAGATTGTGATCGTAGTCGGCAACGGTTATGGAATGAGCCTGAATTGCGCCGATAGAATATTCCAGATTCCAGTCACCCTGCAGCCCTGTAGTATTTGTGGATGCAGCAATATCGGCGCCAGTCCAATCGGCTATCTTTCCAAGAACATTTTGTCCTGCGTTGTCCTTGGCTATATTACATCCGTAGAAGAGAATGTCGCCGCCATGAGAAAGATGCCCCTGCCAGGAGGCAATCGCCTCCTTGTACTTTCCAATATTATCAGTCGTAATGACATCGCTGCCGAGCATTATCTGGCGGTAATTTCCTTCCGAGATAATCCTTATGGTGTCTATATTTGTCTTGTCTTGAAGATAGTCGGTGATTTCCTTAACCCCGTCCTGACCCGAATGCAGATACACAACTTCAGGGTCCTTGGAAAGGCTGTCCACAATCTTCTGCGGATCTTTGACCGCAGAATCAATAAATACCACTTCTGACACATCCCCTCCGTATTGGTGGGAAAGAGCTAATGATCCGCTTAAGTCAGTGACCTTATTCGCATCAAAATATTTGTCTGCAATATCCACATTGCCGTATTCAGAAAGGAACTTGGTCAAATAACAATCGTCATTCGTAATTGTATTGCCGGTATGATCTGAAGATGTGTTGCCATTCGAGTATAACGAATGAACTATCGAGTCGATATTCTCTATGAGCTGGTGTCTTGAAACTGTAGAATTCATGTCCGCTGTCAGAAAATCAATAGAACCATTATCGGCAAGAATATCATTGAGGGATGAGAAGAAATGGCTTTGCTCGGGATTAGAGAGTACGGAATCAGCAGTAAGAGTCTGCGAATCTGTTAGTTTTATGCCTCCATCAACATTGTGCTCTTCTGCAGCTGCAAAGCCTATCGAAGAGGCTTTCTCTCCATTGAGAGCGGTCTTTATATCTGAAGGGAGTGTATCAAGATTTTCACCAGGGGCAAGTTTGACAACGATGGTGTTTGCATTGGCAGAGTTTTCCAGGGCATTGAAATTCTTGACCATCTCGGAGACGACAAGCACATTCGGGGCTGAGTCATGAGTCAAAGCATCACTATGTCCTGTAATGCCGTCAATATAGGCCTGGGTTTCAGCAGATGAAGCCTGGATGTGGGAGGCTGAACTGTTATCTGTATGTGTTTGTCCCGTATCGACATTGTGCTGGACATCAACTGCGGTGTGCGAAACATCTGAGCTGCTAGTTTGAGTAGTATCGGCATTAGAAGCATGGGTGGTGTCAGATGACTGCATATGCTCGACTACTGCATCGGCCGTCTGTACGGCAGCGGCGCCGTCAAAAAATATTCTTTGTTCCAGTTCGTATATTGCCATAGTATTACACCAGTTAATATCTGGCTATTATAGGTTATCGGCCTTTGTCAATGTGGAGGTCTTTTCGCTGAAATGTGGGGACATCGAGGTCTTCGCCATTGTGCAATGTCTGCATTGTCGGAGTAAATATGCCGCGGCTTCGTGTAGCTAATGGAAGTTCGGGTTGTTCAGCGTCCTTGTTGTGCTTAAGAAGTTTACCGACATTTCTAATTACGGTGGTGTGAGTGGTGGGTCTTATACTAAAGGGGCTCTTTTCATCAGCCACTACAATAGGAGCCGAGGTTGTCTTATCGTATGTAATGGGAATTACAGTAAGCTGAACTTTTCCCTCATAAAGCTTGTCTATATTAGCACCAACTACTATTTGAGTATTTTCGGAAGCAAAGGAAGAAATGGTATCAAGAGCATATCGCATTTCTCCTATACTTAAGTCTGTTCCTCCGGTCAGAGATATAATCAGGGCATCGGATAATTTTATTCTCTGTTTGCCTCCGAGAAGAGGAGATGAAAAAAGGTTCTTGAGCGCTTCATTTATTCTGTCTTTACCTTCAGCTAAAACTCCTGTTCCGATGCCTATTCCGCACTCTGTCTTGCTCTTCCCAAGGACATTCTGGAGATCGCAAAGATCGACCGGGATTGTACTGTCACACCTCAGGAGTTCGGCAATACCCATCACAGCTTTTGCTACCTCCATATTGGCCATTGAGAATGCTTTGTCAAAAGGCGTAGTATCAGGAAGGACACAGTACAGCAAGTCGTTAGGAATAGTCACAATCGTGGATTTGCTTCTCAATAAATTGGCAACTTGATTTTCTGCTGCTTCTCTCTTGCTATGGCCTTCAAATGCAAAGGGTAAAGTAATAACCATAACTACAGGAATATTCCTTTCCTTGGCAAATCTGGCAATAATAGGCATGCCGCCTGTCGCTGTCCCGCCGCCAAAACCTCCAACAATAATAACTAAAGAGGCATTGCTTACAAAATTCTTTACCGAAATATTCGACTTGTGAGCAATTGCACTTTCGCCTTTTAGCACATCGCCGCCGCATCCGATCCCGCTTGTCCATTCTGCGCCAACCAGATATTTTAATGCAAGCGAAGATTTTTGAATTGATGCTGAATCTGTATCTACTCCGGCAATTTCAAGCGCTATGGATTCCTTGATCTGGGCAAGTTGCTCGACAATTTTAAGGCCGGCGTTGCCTATACCGATAACCTTAACTCTTTCATTAAAAAGAAGGTGCTTTGGTTTTTCTGTGCCTGAAGCAACATTAGCTGTGTTCATTTCTTAAATGCTCTCCAGGTTTTTCTTAACATTGAACTTAATCCATAGTCAAGTTTTGTCGCAAAGTTTCCAGACCCTTGAGCTTGACGGATTTTTACATCTTCTTTGGCGTAGCGCAGTATCCCTAGCGCTGTAATATTACCAGGGTTCTTGAGAATGTCGTCAGAACCCCCGAAATCCAAAGGAGACCCATTCCTTGCTGGTATTTCAAATATTGACCTGGCTGTTACTTGCGCATAGTTTAAGTTAGCTATCCCGCCACATAAGACTACGCCGTTTCTCAAGAGTTTATGAAGCTTTTTAGCTTTGATTCTGCTATTGATAACTTCGAAGATCTCTCTAACGCGCAAATCTATGATTTTCTCTATTGAAGCGATAGGTATTTTTCTTAAGCTGAAAGCGCTTTGAATATCAACAGTGCTATGCCCTTCTGCCATTCTCTTTGTGTGCAAATTATTGTTTATAATATCTCTTGCTTTGTTTATATG
>JBAXXY010000152.1:0-6347 GCA_037127655.1 Lentisphaerota bacterium | reverse complement strand
TGCATAATTCCTCATGGGTCATACTTATAATTTCTTCTAATCTAACAGCATCTGATTTGATTAAATCGTCATTTTGCAAAGATGATTTTAATAGACTGAGGATTTTTAAACCCAGTCCCGTATTGTCACTGAGATTAAGTTTATAAAAAATCCATTTGCCGTCTTTGCGGCTTTTGAGAAGTCCGGCGTGCTTGAGAATGGACATATGTTTGGATATTGTTGACGGAGCAAGATTTAGTAGCGCTGTAATGCGGCAGACACACAGTTCCCCATTACATAATGACATCATGATTCTTAGCCTTGTAGGATCTGAAACTGCCTTTAACACTTCTACAAATTCATTCATTTTTTCTTTTCCTCGTTTTATCTTTAGCTTAAATCAATTCTATATTTCGTCAAGCAACGAAATAACATTGTCGCAAAAATATCAATTCACACGCCAATAGAACTCGGGGTTACTCTATTTGCCCTCTAATCCAGCTCCACGCAATACCGATATACTCATGTATTGCCATATTTGAAGAAATAAGATGTCCGGCATCAGGGAATTTTTCGATAACAGGCATCCGGCGCTTCGGAGTACTTACAATAAAATCAGTAGGAGCAGGAATCGGGTTCAATCCCTGCTTTTTAAATAGCAGAACGGCTCTAGGCATGTGAGTGGCCGAAGTGACCAACACGAATGGGGCGTCACCAATAATTTTCTTAACATTCATTGACTCTTCATGAGTATCCATAGAGTCGTGATCGGTGATTATATCAGAGAAAGAAATACCTAATTCGACAAGAAATTTCTTTTCAATTTCAGAAGAAGGGTCTTCAGGCGGACCACCTGTAAGAAGTAGTTTTGAACCAGGATTAAGCCTGTAAACCCTGATTCCTTCCATGAGCCGCGACAAAGTGGAATAATTACCTTTTGTATTCATAGGCACGCCGTACATTTCATCAGCTCCTCCTGACAGAACGACAATATAGTCAATTTTCCTGTCAGTTTTTTGCTGATAAACACAATGATAACTCTCAAGCGGGCTTACAAGCATCGTCGATACATCTACAAAACTCAGAAAAGTAATGATAAAAGCTCCTATGCCTATAAGAATTCTGCCAAGTCTTTGCTTCCTTGAGTATGAGAGAAAAGCCAAACCTGCAAATATCAGAATTAAACTGAAAAAAAGCGGATCGAAAAGAAACTCCGTAACGAGTTTCTTTAAGAAAAAGCCTAAAGGCAGGTTATGCATAGAAATAAGTTCTTATAATTTTATATAAGAGCTGACATCATCTTTTCGAGCTTCACTGTATCAACAGCAAAGTTTCTTATGCCTTCAGCAAGTTTTTCTGTAGCCATAGCATCTTCATTATGCATCCAGCGAAAACTCCTCTCGTTGATTCTAATCTTTTCTTCTAGTGATGCTTTTGCTTTTTCAGGCGACAATTTCCTTTCGAGTTCAACATCCTGGGCATTTTTCAGCTGCTCCAAGATATCAGGAGATATAGTAAGGTAATCACATCCTGCAAGCTCTACTATTTCGTCAACATTTCTGAAGCTTGCGCCCATTACGATTGTTTTATATCCATAGTTTTTGTAGTAGTTATATATTCTTGCTACAGATGTGACTCCTGGGTCTTTTTCTGCTGCATATTCTCCGATATTTGTGTTTTTCTTATACCAATCGAGAATTCTGCCTACAAAAGGAGAAATGAGAGTTACTCCTGCCTCAGCGCAGGCAATAGCCTGGGCAAAACTAAAAAGAAGCGTCAAATTACAATGGATATTTTCCTTCTCGAGTTGTCTGGCAGCCTCTATTCCTTCCCATGTCGAGGCTAATTTAATGAGTATTCTATCTGATGGAATACCAAGCTCCTTATACATTCCTATGATTTCATGAGCTTTTTCTATGCTCCCTTTTGTATCAAAGGAGAGTCTGGCATCTACCTCGGTAGAAACTCTTCCTGGAATTATTTTCAGTATTTCTTTCCCAAAGTTAACGGCCACTCTTGTTATAGCCTTGTCTAGAACTTTATCATTGCCTGCGACTTTGGATTTAGCATAACTTACAGCATCAGTAATCAGGCCTTTATATGTCTCATTTGAAGCTGATTTTAAAATAAGGGATGGGTTTGTCGTAGCATCAGTCGGAGTAAATTTTGCAATTGAGTTAATATCGCCTGTATCGGCTACTACTACTGTCATTTTTTTGAGAGATTCTAGTTTGTTCATATCTCAAGCACCCTTTCTATTGTCGTTGATATTTTAGACTAAGTTATTACAATGATATATGTAATTGACAAAAAATAAACAAGTCATTCATTATTTAAATCAAACGCGTTTATTTTAACATGATAAGGAGTTTTCCTGTATGAAAAAGATTTTTATTTTAATATGTTTAATAGCAATATCATTTTTAGCTTATTACGGGTATAAACACTTTATAAAAGAACGGGTTCTAGGCGACTATTCCCAGCAAAATGATATTAGAGACCAAGCTCTTCATAATCTAACTTTAAACCAAGGCGATGATATTTATAATTCCGCTTTTTATCTGACAGCAAAATGGACATCAGAACTAGAAACTAATCCAAATAACTCATCAGTCAAAATGGAAGTTATTGCAACCAAAACAGAGTCCGCAAAAGGCAAGAAAGTAATAGCCCTATCCTCTATGAAAGGAATCACCCCAAAAGGCACAAAAGAAGGCTCTCTTATGTGCCATGTTTTCAGAAAAGACATTACTCAGGACAGCCCTTTCGTATGGGTAAGAATAAGTGCTACTATAGACGGACAGCCTCAATCACCTATAATCAAAGCTTTAGGCAAGTTTAACTAATTCCAAACTTTTTGTCTCTATAGTTCTTTAGATTAAGATAGACAGACTCTGGTATGTTGAGCTCTCCGCGCCCGAAGCCAAGGTTGATTGAAGGCTGGTTTTCTCCATGAAAGTCCGTTCCACCTGAAATAGCAAGCGTTAATTCTTCTGCGCACTTTAAGAGAACTTTGTGCTGTTTGAGTGTGTATTCAGGGTAATAAGCTTCGACGCCATCTAGTCCAAGATTAACCAATGATATAATATCCGTCTTGATATTTCTTATATCATTTTTATTTCTATGAAGAGGATGCGCCCAAATAGCTATTCCGCCTGATAGGTGTATCACATCTATAACTTCCTTAACCTCAGGTAGTATCCGCGGAGTATAACATTCAGAACCCCTTGCAAGACATGAAGAAAATACTTCCTGAACATTATTAAAGTATTTTTTCTTGACAAGCAGAGAAGCAATGTGTGGCCGGCCTAATACTTCTCCTTTAGATTCAGCTGTAAGCTCCTCTTGAGTTAACTCATAGCCCTTAATATTCAATTTCTCTATTATTGTAATATTTCTTATTGCCCTGTTGCGCCTGGCATTTTTCATTAAAGCTACCAACTGTTCATTTCTGGAGTCAATCCAGAATCCCAGGATATGAAGCTCTCGATGATTCCAGGCTCCAGCAATCTCAACTCCCGGAATAGCTTTTATTGGCGAATCTTTGGCAGCCTTTAAGAATTCTTCCATACCATTTGTTGTGTCGTGATCGGTAAGAGCAATAGCCTTCAAACCTATTTCAATAGCTTTTTTGACTATTTCATCAGGCGAAAAAGTTCCATCAGAAGAAGTACTGTGTATATGCAAATCTATCATTCTTGCAACATGATTAAAATTGAATTTGTTTAGTTTAAGTAATACTAGATGATGAGTTATTATTTTAAAAGCAGTGTACAGTATCTATAGAATTAAAAACAGTCTCTAATTTTTCTAAGTTTTGTTGAATATTTTCCATATTAACTAAAATTAGGGTTAAACCACATTATTTCTTAAAAAGGGAAACCTTCTTGCTTATGGAATCTTTTTTATTTCTAGGAACGGCCTCGATCTCGCCATTTTACGCATTCAGCCACAGCGATACAGTCGGAAAAATAATAGTCGTAGCTCTATTTATAGTCTCAATTTACAGCTGGACTGTTATGATAGATAAATTTATCAATATGTCCAAAATGCTCAAACAGTCCAAGTCATTCCTATTGCTTTTCAGAGATGCCAAATACCCTCTCATGGTTTATGCAGAAGGCAAAAAAGAAAAATCTATGTTAGGTGACTTATACCGTAGGGCGGCAACTGAACTGATCGAATTTTACAATTTAGATGAATCACATGCAAACCAGTATGGAAGCAAAGCCTTTCCAAACCAGAAACTTACATTTGGACAGCTAGAAACAATCAGAACTATTCTTGACCAGTCAGTTTCAGATAAGATTCTCGAACTCGAAGATAAGATGGGATTCCTGGCTACGGCAATAAGTATCGGTCCATTGATGGGGCTCTTCGGCACAGTATGGGGAATAATGATGGCCTTTATATCCATGGCCGTAATAGGAAAGGCTGATATTCCAGCCATGGCTCCCGGCGTAAGCAGCGCTCTTCTTACTACCGTATTGGGGCTAATAGTCGCCATCCCGTCACTTGTCGGTTATAATATACTTTCAAGCTATATCAAGAAACTCATAGCCCACATGGATAACTTCGCAGATGATTTCGTAACGAAACTCAAACTTGAACACCACAACTAAGCTAGCCTACTACTAAAAATGAGAAGACAAAGAAGAAACTCTTCACTTGGAGCGATCAATCACATTGACCTGACCAACCTCATTGATGTGGCGTTCACTTTGCTTATTGTCTTTATGATTACCATCCCTCTTGTCGAATTTAATGTAAATGTCTCTCCACCCGAAATGAACGCTCAGCCTATAGAAGACAAAGATAGCGTATATGTAAACCTCAATAGTAAAAATCAGGTCTTCTTTCAGGATCAGTTAGTTACTGATCAAGTTCTTCAACAGAAAGTTGATGAAGTAATAACAAGAAAACCTAATGCCAATGTATTTCTGAGAGCCGATGGAATATGTTCCTACAATCAAGTAATGGATGTCATGAAAACCATCAAAGCTGCAGGCGCAAAAAATATCTCCCTCATCACCACTAAAGAAAACTAAGGCCGCTATGAAATTAATGCTCGCCTTTGGATAGACGAGCATTATGCCTAGCCGCTTAAATCTATTAAGCTAACACCCTTTTAACTCTCTTTGCCTCTGCATCAATTCCAGCCACGAGATCCTTAATAATATCTGCAACAGGTTCAGACTTGTTAACCAAACCTACAGATTGTCCTGACATAAGCGAACCGTGTTCTACATCACCATCCTGAACAGCTTTTCTCAGAGCGCCCATCCAGTACTCTTCAACTTTGTGCTGAGCTAAATTTCTTGTTATAGTGCCTTCATCAATCTGCTTTATGAGGTCGAGCTGAAGTTTTCCAAAGGCCTCGTATCCTTTATTTCTCAATGCTCTGACTGCTACTACGGGCAGACGGCTGTCAAACTGTGGAGTAGCGACTGCATCTCTGGCATTGGCATTGATGAATTTTTGTTTAAACTTAGGATGAGCCAGGCACTCTTCTGCCATTGCAAAACGAGTTCCGAGCTGAACTCCTGAAGCTCCCATAAGAAGCATGTGAGCGCAAATTTTACCGGTAGCAAGACCGCCTGCTACAAATACAGGTACTTCAGCTACTTCAAAAAGAACCTGCTGGAGCAGAACTATCAAGCTTACATGTCCTACATGCCCACCTGCTTCCGTGCCTTCAAGTATTATTGCATCAGCGCCGTATCGAACCATTCTATGGGCTATCGAGTCTGTAGAAGCAAAACAAATTACCTTGGCCCCAGTATCTTTTGCTGCCTTAATTTCAGCTTTGTCAGGGAAACCGCCTGCAAATATTACATAAGGTAAATTAAGCTCTTTGATTAACTCAAGATGCTGTTTGTAAGCAGGAGCAATAGTAATAATATTTACTCCAAAAGGTTTATTTGTAAGCTTCCTTGTCTCTTCAACTTGTTTCTTGAAAACTTCAGGAGGTGTATTTCCACCTGCCAAACATCCAAACCCGCCGGCATTACAAACAGCTGAAACCAGATGAGGCTCGCTTACCCAGGTCATGGCTCCTGAAATTATGGGGTATTTAACTCCTAGAAAATCGCTCCCTCTTTTAAAGAGTCTTTGAGATAGTTCTGACATTATTTTCTCCTATTTTTAATTTGTATGAATGTACGCCAATACTATATTTTATATTTTATAAGTCCACAAATTCCATCCTTATGGCAAGTTTTAGGTAAAAAATCAATTGATTTTTAACTCTTGATAATTATATTCAGAATTCTACTTAAGCCGAAGTGGCGAAATGGCAGACGCGCTAGACTCAAAATCTAGTACCCGCAAGGGTGTAAGGGTTCAAGTCCCTTCTTCGGTACCATCTT
>JBAXXY010000151.1:0-6414 GCA_037127655.1 Lentisphaerota bacterium | reverse complement strand
TGGTGCTTCGGATTTAGGATTTGTTTATTATACGGACGAGACAAAGCTCGTCCCTAGTGTGTCCGATTTCATTCCTATACACAGGCGAGACGCCCGTTCTACAATATTCAGCCCTGGCTGGGAGTAGTTAGCAACCAAGGATTGATTAGTTCAACTCCGCTTCTGGCCATATCTTTAGTATTTCTGGTAACGACAGCCATTGAGTTGGTGATTGCAGTGCACGCAATCAATGCATCAATAGTAGGCATTGGTTCACCTTTTTTTTCGAGCAACCCCTGTATGAGTCCCCAACTTTCAGCAACTTCTTTATTGACATCCAAGGTTCTTTCTATAAATCTATTTTCAATTTCTGCGAGCCACTCAATTAAAGAGTTCTTTTTCTTTGAGTCTGTAAGTTTGGATATTCCTTTTTTTAGTTCACCAAAAGTCAAAACACTAATATGGAGCGACTCTTCTTTTTTTGAGTAAAACCATTTTTCAACATTCGCATCAGGCATGGGCTTAATCAATTCAGATATAACGCATGTATCTATCAAATATTTCACAAATAAAACTCCCTGTCCATGCTTTTAGATCTTTCCATATCAAGTTCCACCTTGGGAGCCCTTTGAAAAAGTAACCTGAGATTTTCTTTCGGCTTTGATAATTTCGCATATTGCTCCATCGAAACTACTACTACACAATCTTTGCCTCTTTTTGTTACTATCTGCGGTTGCCCATCTAATACCGCATGATTTATAACCTCTGAAAATCTGCTTTTAGCTTCCTGCAGTTGCCATGTATTTCTCATTTTCAATTCTCCTTTTAACTAGTCAGTCTAGACATAGACATGATACCGCCTGAAGATTAAAAAATCAATAAAAATCTACGACTTCATCCATATTCCTGTGTATTCCTTAACGATCCTGCCTGTGATTGAGTTTCCCATCTCGGGCCCGAAGAAAAAACTCATCACCCTTTTTGCTTCGTCTATATTTTTGAAACGGTAATCTGTAGAAATTACCGAATGCACAAAAGAGTATTTGTCCTCCAGTATTGAGTAGAACTGCTTAAGTATCGGGCTGGGCGGATTTGGCTTTTCGGTATTTGTTCCCATTGTTTCTATGAATATCAAACTGCCGCCTTCTTTAACTTTGCTTTCAGAACTTCGGACAAGTTTTTCGACTGTTTCTTCAATATTCTCGCTTTGATCAATGACAGTATGACCGAAAGCCCATCCTTCAATTACGACATTGTAAACGCCATCAACCTTGTCAATTTCATTATTGTCCAAGACTTGATACTTAATCTTATCCTTGTAAAGTTCGAGCTTCTGTCTGGTTTCTTGCAGCATATGAGCTGATCTGTCGCAGCAAAGAATTTTCGAGGCTCTTTTGGCATAGAGAGCAGTAACACGGCCGGTACCTGTGCCAAGCTCCAGGACTGAAGCGCCGTCTTTAATATTTTTGTCAAGGAATTTCTTCAGGTTTCCTTCGTAGTCTTCATTGGAAATTAGTTCGTCATACTCCAAGGCGAAGTTATCATATATTTCATACATTGACGGCATAATGCCTCCAGGCTGTTTTTTATGTTTATTTAGCGTTCTTTCTAATGCTTTTTTTATATGGTATAGTCTATTTCTGCCCAAATAGATTTTAGCGCATTATGCTAACGATATAAATCTGAATTTTTGCAATCTAACTGAAACTTAGGTCATTTCTTGAAGAAAAAATACACTGACTACACCACACTTGGCGCTCACCTTGCTACAGAAAATGGCCACGAGGGAACCACATTTTCCGTTTGGGCTCCTCACGCTCTAAGCGTTCGAATAGTGGGCTCTTTTAATAATTGGAACGGCGATTATCATGTCATGCTCAAAAAAGGCCGCGGGGGCATCTGGTCACTCTTCATTCCGGGAGTCGGAGTCAATACGCACTATAAGTATGAAATTATAAATCATGACCACAAAAGATTTCATAAAATAGATCCAGTCGCTTTTTCTACAGGCATAGCTCCTGATTTTTCGAGCAAGGTGGTTGACTTAACCCAATTTGAATGGGAAGACCATGACTACCAAGCGGCAAAAAAGAACCGTGACAAATGGCAGCAGCCTATTTCAATTTATGAAATGCACCCCGGTTCCTGGCGCCGTCACGCAGACGGAAAGTTTTATTCTTATATCGAATTGGCTCACAGCCTGGTTGACTACATAAAATATATGGGATACACCCACATCGAATTAATGCCGATAATGGAACATCCTTTCGATGGTTCGTGGGGTTATCAGAGTACAGGATATTTTGCCCCTAATGCACGCTTCGGCCACCCGATAGACTTTATGTATTTTGTGGATTACTGCCACAAGGCCGGAATCGGCATAATCCTTGACTTCGTCCCCGGGCATTTCTGCCGGGACAAACATGGGTTGGCATGGTACGACGGCAAACCATGTTACGAATATGATGCTTACCGCCGCAGTGTCAGAAATAACTGGGGCAGCAATAATTTTGCGCTTGGCAGACTCAAAGTGCAGAGTTTCCTTATAAGCAGCGCTCTTTTCTGGATTGATAAATATCATGTGGACGCCCTCAGAGTAGATGCTGTGGCAGATATGCTCAATGTAAGCGGCAAAGGTCATAATGCCGGAGTTAAATTTATGCGCAAACTCAATGATGCCATTAATGAAAGGTTTCCGGGAACTCTCTGCATAGCAGAAGATTCAAGCGGGCGAAGACAGGTTACAGACGGCGGCACTCATGGATTGGGTTTTGCTTTTCGCTGGAATATGGGCTGGACTCACGATGTGCTAAACTATATGAAGCACCACCCTAATGACAGGAAACACCATCACAAGCAACTATTATTTACGCTTGAATACGCTCACGACGAAAACTTCATTCTTTCATTCTCTCACGATGAAATGGCTCACGGCAGAAATTCTTTAATTCAGAAAATGCCCGGAAACACATCCGAAAGACTGACTAACCTCAAACTCCTTCTGGCGTGGCAGACAGCGCACCCCGGAAAAAAACTTCTTTTCATGGGAGCTGAATTTGCTCAGGAGCATGGATGGCGTTTTGAATCCCAGCTCGAATGGGATAAGCTGAATATTAAACAGTATCAGCAAGTTCACATATTTGTTAAGCATCTCAATGAGTTTTACAAGAGCCACCGAGCTTTATGGCAGCTCGACAAAGGACAGCAGGGGACGATTATTCAGGCGAGCGATCCTGATAACTGCACCGTCATACTGCGCAGGCAGGGATGGGATCATAATGATTTTATTATAATTGCCGCTAACTTCTCGAACTGGGCATTGAACGATTACTATCTGGCCGCTCCGCAAGCTGGAAACTATCAGGTTGCCTTGTCAACGGACTGGGAACAGTACGGCGGCTCCAGTCGCCCATGGATTCCGATGCAGACCGAAAATCACCATTTGCAGGGGCTTGCGTACAGATTTAAAATAAATATTCCTGCGCTGTCGCTATTGATGATTAAAAAAGTGTAATAGCCTCCGTTTCTGGATGAGTTTTATCTGTATGAACTTGCTCCAATTTGACTTATTGGAGTACAAGAGCTAGTGTTTGCGTATGATAGATTGCATTTAAGACCTCATTGTCTCTACTAAAGAACAAACACTGATCTCTGCTAATACTCAATCCGTCGTTTTAATAATTGACCAAATCCATACGGTATGCCTTTGCTTCTATATGGTCAGGTTCTCAAGAAAGATAAAAGGTTAAAAAATGTCTACTAAGTCTTTTGATCCCAATGTATTTCAGGAAAAAGAAAAATCAGAAATAGATTTCTCAGGGTTGGGCATCGCTCCCAAAATTCTTGAAATTCTCGCACAAATAAATTTTAAAGTTCCGACGCCTATTCAGTTAAAAGCAATCCCTATTGCTACATCCGGTAAAGATGTTATCGGAGTAGCGCAGACCGGAACAGGCAAGACTCACTCTTTTGCCATACCTATGGTTCAGATATTATCTGAAGGAAAAGGTACAGGTTTGGTTTTAGCACCTACCCGTGAATTGGCTATTCAGATTAATGAAGCATTTCAGGATATTGCCCGCCCTTTCGGGATAAAAACTGTCTGCCTCATTGGCGGTGCTAATATGATGAAGCAAACTCAGAATCTCAAAAGAGGCCCACGGATAGTTATCGCTACTCCCGGAAGGCTTATAGACCATATCAGACGAAGAAATTATCGTGGAGATACTGTTCAGATGCTCGTCCTGGATGAGGCAGATATGATGCTTGATATGGGGTTTGCTCCTCAGATTAACCAGATTCTTACTGCTCTGCCAAAGGATAGACAGACCATGCTCTTTTCGGCGACTATTCCTAAAGCGATTATGGAACTGGCTACTACTTATATGAGACTTCCTGTTTCAGTGGAAGTAGCGCCTTCAGGGACTACAGTTGAGCGCGTAACTCAGGAATTGTTTATCGTTCACAAGGATGCAAAACTTCCTCTATTGGGCAAATTGCTTGCGGAATATCAAGGCTCAGTGCTTTTGTTCTCCAGGACAAGGCACAATGCACGGAAATTAACCAAATCAATTTATGATATGGGGTATGATGCGGCAGAGATACATTCTAATCGTTCTCTCACTCAGCGCCGTGAAGCTCTTGATGGATTTAAGGCAGGCAAATATAAAGTGCTTGTGGCTACTGATATTGCCGCCAGAGGTATTGATGTGTCGGGGATTGAACTTGTCATTAATTTCGACCTTCCTGAAGATCCGGAAAATTATGTTCATCGTATAGGTCGAACAGCCAGGGCAGGGTGTCCAGGTCATGCAATTTCTTTCGCCACTCCTGACCAGAGCCGCGATGTATGGAATATTGAAAGGCTTATAAGATTGATGCTTCCTGTCTCAAAACATCCAGAAATAGCTGCGGAAGAATTTAGGGGACAAAAACCGAAACAACAGCAGCCATCTGGGCGCAGCAGCAGGAATTCAAAACCCACCAGATTCAGCAGGCGGAGCAATTCGCGCTAGACTTTTTTTCACAGGGGGTTTATTTTTAAACCGCTAAAAATAAAAACTCATTGCAAAGAATATCATGGAAAATTATTTAGAATTGGACTTTCTCCTTAAGGAAAAGTCCATCAGAGTCAGGTCTCTCTTCATTGCCGAGAAAATTGACACTAAATCCTTGGAAAAAACAAAGCTCATTTCAAAAGTCCCGATAATGATGCCGTCAGGCTCAAGAGGATGCGCTTTTATTTTTAAGTATGGTTCGATAATACTGATG
Source organism: Lentisphaerota bacterium (assembly GCA_037127655.1). Classification (GTDB taxonomy): domain Bacteria; phylum Verrucomicrobiota; class Lentisphaeria; order Victivallales; family GWF2-38-69; genus GWF2-38-69. The sequence goes on along the minus strand of JBAXXY010000151.1, from coordinate 1,164 downwards.
AATCTTACCCCTTCTGAGGAAGCGGCATTTATCAGAGATATTACTGATTTTCTTAGAGACCCTGTAGAGAACCCCAAAATTGAACAACTCAGTCTGGAAGTCAAACCTGAAATGCAGGATCAGATTAAGGGTGATAAAATCTTCATTTCTGAACTAAAACTTGAACATCTCCAGCTTACTGCGGAAGTTCTTGCTAGAAGCGTAGCCCTTGATTATGAAGAGTCAAAGATTGCTAAGAGTTTTGAACTTATTGAGCCTTTTGCAAAATCTCTTAGCCAGTCAAAATACTGGATAAAAACTTATCACACTAAAGAACTGCTCAAGTACATCGGCACTGCTTTACTCGATCAGCATAATATGGTCGGCAGAGTGGAAGTGATGGAAAAACCCGAACTTCTCTGGGATAATACCAGTATGGAGCGTTTTTACATTCGTCTGATGGAGGAATTTGACATCAAGGAAAGACACAATATTCTGGAACGAAAACTCAATATGATCGGTTCATCAGCTGAAACTGTTCTTGATATAGTTCTTACCAGGCGAAATGTCAGGCTCGAATTCTATATCGTCATCTTGATCGTTATCGAAATTCTTATTTCCCTCAAAGATTTCTTTTAAAAGCCGGATAAGTCTTGTCCATGTTTTATTAAAGCAATGAATTTATATCAGTAACTTTTAGCGGGCACTCGAGCATAAAGCCTTCGGCGTATTGAGTTTCGCAAAGTGAGCCGTAAACTGTTCCTAGTGTGTCCAATGATTTGATTACTGATGATTGAGATTTGTGGGCGGCAAGCGCTTTTTTTTTAATCTCGAAAACATCAGTTATATCAATCAGGAGATCAGGATTGATTATCTTCTTCGGGTTAAGCCAGTAGTAAAGTGTCTGTTTTGGACCTGAATAAACTTCAGGGCTGAATCTCTTGAGCTGAGAAAGAAAGATTGCTTTGTTGACGATGTTATATGCTGCGATATGGTCGGGATGAATCTCTTCTTCGTAATGAGTTATTACGATAGAAGGTCTGAGTTGAGCTAACTCCATGGCGACCAGTTCATTGGTTTTAATGTCAGAAATTAATCGTCCGTCTTCAAGTCCGAGCATTTTGAAGTAGTCTGCTTTTAAAGTTTTAGCGGCTTTGGATGCTTCTTTGGCTCTGGTTTCAGTAT
>JBAXXY010000150.1:0-6500 GCA_037127655.1 Lentisphaerota bacterium | reverse complement strand
CTTTGGATCAGAAAAACTACTATCCTTTTTATTTTGTTTATGCGCTGTTGAATGGACCTGATCGGGGGATAATTCTAGGGCAAAAACGCATTTTGGTCATTACAACATTAGATCGAAACAAAGAAATCAAGATCGAAAAAGCATTAAAGGCTGAAGGGGCAGAATATGTTCAGTTCATTAATGTCAAAAAGAGCAGGACTATGTTTGACAAATTGAACCTTGAAAAGATTCAACTCCCAGTGGATGTTTGTCTTATTGCTGCGGGGATGGGCACTGCACAGTTGCTTCTACAGTTAAAAAGTACAGGAACCTTGTGCCTTGATGCAGGGTGGGCGATGGAGGCAATTTTTGATCCTGAAAAACATCGGTCTCATAATGGCGCACGCTCCTTTTGCTGGGCTGATTTCGAAAGAAATGGTGACTATACGCCTTTATAAGTTTAGATTTTGGAGCTTTTTATGAATTTTTTTTATACAGCTAGCAAAATATTTTTCATCTGGCGTTACCCAGGATACATTAAGCATATCAAACACAAATACATTCTGCCTTGGCTCGTCGCTAACAAAGGGGTTCATTTGGGGAACAATGTTAGTTTTGCTGGGATACCGATAGTATCTATTGTTCATGGATCATTAATTGAAATCGGTAATGATGCTGTTCTTTGTTCTAAGTCCGAACAAACTGCTCTTGGAGTTAATCATCCTATAATCCTCAGAACATTGTGCGAGGGGGCTCTTTTGAAGATTGGCCAGGGTGTTCGCATGAGCGGCACTACAATCTGTTCTGCGAAGAGTGTCATCATCGGCGACAATACCTGTATCGGGGCCAATGTAACCATTACAGATACTGATTTTCACTCACTAGACCCGTCTATCCGAGCTTCTGAATCTGATCAGAAATGTGCGACAGGTATGTGTGTAGAAATAGGAGCGAATGTTTTTATAGGGATGGGTAGTTACATTCTTAAAGGAGTGTCAATTGGAGAAGGTGCAATTATCGGAGCAGGCTCAGTAGTGATAAAAAGCGTTCCGGCATTTGCTATAGCTGCGGGAAACCCTGCTAAAGTCTTAAGTTCAATTCCGGGCCAAAGCCTGCCAAAGAATCAAGCATAACTTTATGAAAAAAAAAAGAATCCTCTATATCCATCACGGAAGTACACATGGCGGCGCTCCTCTGAGTTTGCTTTCGCTTCTTAATTATCTAGATCGCTCCCGGTATGAGTGTATTGTCTGCAGCAGTGAATGCGATCTGGCGGTAGAAGAATTTTTTCGCCAGAATAATTTTGAAGTCTGTAAATGCAGGCTACCACGGTTTGCCCACACAACACTCGGAACATACAATCTGCTAAAGTATTCCGGATGGCGGCAGGTTTTAAAATGGACGTTGGAATATAAAGCGGCAGCTAGGCGATTGGAGGCTCTGTTAAAAGAACTTAAACCGGATCTGGTGCACTTTAATTCACTAACTTTAGCACCTTACACCAAAGTCCCATGTAAGATTGGTATACCGAACATAGTTCATGTGCGCGAACCTATAGTTAATGGGTTATTTGGAATTCGCAAACGGTGTTTGACTACCCATCTCAATCGCTATGCCAGCCAGGTGATTGCCATTTGCAAGGACAACCTTGACCGCCTTCAGCTTAATGAGGGGAGGGGGCAGGTCATTTACAACCCCATTGATTTTAAAAAGTTCGACGCGACAATCGATAAGCAGCAGGCTCGTTCCGCATTGGGAATAGCCCCCGGAGCAAATGTGGTGCTGTTTGCCGGTGGATCAGTATCAGAGGCTAAAGGACTTTATGAATTTCTTGAAGCCACGGCGATTGTAAATTCAAAAAATGATAATTTGACATGCCTGATGCCGTCATTTAAGTTTGCGACGTCACCACAGGAAAGGAGATGGACACTAAAGCGGAGAATTGGCTGGATTTTGGGAATTTACAGAAAATCTGATCGGCTTTTCCGGTTGATAGAGAACAATGGCTTGAAAGAAAAAATTATTAGCAGTGAATTTACCAATGAGATAGAACGCTGGATTGCGGCAAGTGACATCGTCTGCGCCCCCCACATCCTGCCACATTTTTCCAGAACAGTAATTGAAGCAGGCGCGATGAAGAAGCCGGTGGTTGCCTTTCGGATAGGGGGAATAGAAGAAGTGGTGATTAATGGAAAAACCGGACTCCTTGTTGAGGTAGGAGATGTTTCTGGTTTAGCTAGGGCGATACAGGAGTTGTTTTGCAAAGAGGATAAAGGCAGGCGTATGGGTGAAAGCGGCTGGCAGCAGGCTAAACAATTTTTTAGCGCTGATATCAGCTCCGCTCAGGTTGCCGCCGTCTATGAAGAACTGTTATATTCAACTAAAAAGGAATAGGGCGTGAATAAATCTGTTCCGAATTATGGCCTTTATCGCAATGAGAAGCTTATCTTAGTGGGAATAATTTTTACTATGCTGGTTATGGAGTGGTCATATGGGCGACCAGAATTTGTGCTTCCGACTATACTTTCCTACCCAGGGTGGCTTGCAGGACTTGTTTTACCGCTTCTTTTCTTTGTGCGCACAAGATTTATTTTGAATTCCTCTGCTCGTGTCGCATTCAACCGTTTCATCTTACTTTGGTTTGGTTTTGTTTTTGTGCTGGTAATGCAGATGATAATATCTCATGATGCTTTGGGAACATATAACCGCTTTATCCTGATTGAATTTGTCGCTATGCCGCTCTGGCTGGTAGTAGGATTTATTTATGCGGCAGAACTGGATGCAGTTAAGAGACTGCTTGGCAGATTTGCGTTGTTTGCGGCATGGGCAAGTTTACTTTCTTTTTGCTTGCGATTAACCGTGACACCTGATTTGATTCCGCTCGGCGTTGCTGGCTGGCCGATGCGTCTATTCTTCCTGTTTGGATTTTGCTGGTACCTCAGTTTGTATCTTACAGGCTTCATGTCTGAGAAGAAGCTATCCTCTGGTGTTCTGCTTGGTTTTGCAGCCTGTAGTCTTGAGGTAGTATTTACCCTTCACAAGCCAATTATATGGGCAACTCTCTTTTCCTTGGCCACACTTTTTCTGATATTCAGCGTAAATCTTAAGAGCCGCATTTTTTATAAAACCTTTACTAGATTTTTGAAGTTGACCGTAGCTTTTGTCCTATTAACTGTGGTATTGAACACCATATTTGATGGAGTTGTCTCAAGGAATATCAAAGAGTTCATTTCAGTTAGGGTACTGCATCAATCGGAAGAGGGAGATACGGATGTTACGCTTGAAAGAGCCGCTGGTGGTCGATTCGAACTCTGGACAAACGCGCTGGCCGATTTTGGTAGGAATCCTTGGTTTGGTGGCGGCATCAAGGATTCAGAAATCGACTTGGAAGGTAGTGTTTCCCTTCATAATGGATATCTAGATCTGCTATTCATTGCTGGAGTATTTGGTTTCATAATCATTCTTTACGGCATCTGGTTCTGGCTGAGGAGAGTAGTGAATAGTTTAAAATACGCGCCGCTGATGCTTGTGCAGTCAACTTGTCTAGCATACATTGTCGGTATCATTATGTTTAATTTAGGGGGAACAAGCAGACTTTTTCCCGGAATAAGTTATTTTATAATGTTGATCTTTGGAATATCTTTAAGGCTGGCGGTGGATAATAGATTTAAAAACCTAAAGATTTTGCCATGCCAGACTCAGTCTCATGTAAATTTAGAAAAGGATCGCAAATTAACATGATAACATTTTTGTCTTCCACAAAAGCATTTATAGGGCAGACGGCAGTCCAGCAGATGACAGCAATTCGCAGTTGGCAGGCGCTACATCCAGACATCGAAATAATTCTCTACGGGAACTCTCCAGGAACTGATACAGCCTGTCAGGAACTGAGAATCCGCCATGTTCCCAATATCGAATCTACAGAACAAGGAATCCCATATTTTGGGGCAATCGCAAATCATGCTGACAAACATGCGCGTTATGATGTCCAGGTCTACCTTAACTGCGATATCTTGCTGACACCGCACATCCTTAAAGCAGTTGAAGGTATCACATTTTCTCATTTTCTTATGATCGGCCAGCGAATCGACCTGTCAGAAGGGGTAGATGTAGATGTTTCCAATCCTGATATTATAACAGAACTAGATGAATTGGAGAAAGCTGGACGCATCACGCTACATCCTCCGGCAGGTTCAGATTATTTTGTTTTTCGGCGCGGCATGTGGAGCAGTTTGCCCCTCATCGTTATTGGGCGGGGAGGATATGACAATGCCCTGATTGCCTACTGCTTGCAACGACGAATTCCCATTATCGATGCCACTCTGAGTGTTCTGGCTCTCCACCAATTTCATGATTATGCTCACGCTGCCGGCGGGGTGAAAGAAGTCTTCGAAGGAGGCGATTCAATGCAAAATCTGTCTTTTGTACCGATGAATGCTATTCCTGTACTTGAAGATGCGAATTATCTACTCCTGAATAATAATCTGTCTCCAAACAAATGTCGAAAAGACCTTCTTCGTTTTAATTTTATAAAATATCGCTACAATAATGTTCTACTGATACCGGATGTATTTCGAATACTCTGGCTAATCCAGATAAAACTAGGGTTAAGACATCAGTGGGAGCCGACTCTGGAGGAAGTTATTTCCGCTTATCAAAAAAAACAATAATAGGTGCTTTTGTGAATTCGATCCATATCAGACTGCTATATCTTCCGAATGAAGGTAAGAAAAATGGACGGCAGACAGAAGGACGAGTTGCCTTTGAAAAAATGCTTGAAGCAGGGGAACTGCAAGCGTATGAAGTGTTTTCATTCTGGGATGAACTTGAATCAGGACTGACACCTGCAGAAGTTCATGAAAAGTTATTTCAAAAAACTTGTTCTTTTCAGCCTCATATTCTTCTCTGGCAACATCCAACCTATTTTCCAGTCAGTACGGATGCAATTTGCCGCATCAAGCAGCTTAACCCGTCACCGCTGATTGTTTATGACGAGCGGGATGCGTATATCTGGCCTCAGAAGTCCTTGCCGGAAGGAGCCAAAAATCTTGCCAGAGGATGCGATGTTGTATTTTCATCGGGACTCACTACGACTGGAACCCTTCTTGCGAAGGCAGGGGCGCGTCGTGTTTTTTATTCTCCGACGGCAATGGATTTGGAGCGATTTGCGACAGATTGGAGTCCCACCTGCGATCGTGAATACGATGTGGTAATGATCTCCAGCATCTCACGATTTCGATATCCTTTGCTGCGCATACCCGGAACAAAAGAGCGTTACCTTTTAGCAGAAAAGCTTTATCAAGTTATAGGTAACCGCCTTGCTGTTTTCGGCCATGGCTGGCCCAAACGACCGTATGTGAAAGGGCCGCTGGATTTCGAACAGCAGACTGAAACTATCAGATCAAGCTGGGTGAGTGTTTGCTATGATCGTTGTCCTGCAAATGCCTACTACTTTTCAGACAGGCTCCCTATTTCGATGATGGCAGGCGTTGCCCATGTGACGAATTACAAGCCGGGTTTTGAGCATCTTTTCAAAAATGGCATTGAGCTTTTTTATGCCCAAAACATCGATGCCATGGTTGCGGCTGTACAATATATTCTAAGTCTTTCCATCGAAGAGCGTATTGCCATCGGTTCGGCTGGCGCGGAGTATACGAGAAAGAATCTTGACAGTAAGATTGTATTTCGCCAGCTTATTCAGCGGTGTGTCGAGGAACTGGCACTGCGGAGGATGTCGTGAACGGTTCGCAAACTCGTATCAGTTTCGGAATGATCGTCCTGAACGGACTTCCTTTCCTGCATTACAATCTCTTGAGCATTTACTCTTTTGCTCATGAAATCATCGTGGTGGAAGGAGCATGCACAGCCTCGGCGGAAGTTTGCTCTCCAGACGGTCATTCAAATGATGGAACCCTTGGGGTCTTGCGCAAATTCAAAGAAGAAGAAGACCCGGAAAACAAATTGATTATTGTTGCCGCCGAAGACGAAGGCAGGCCAGATGGTTTTTGGCTGGAAAAAAAAGAGATGTCCCAGGCTTATGCGAAGCGTATCACAGGCGACTATCTATGGCAGATTGATGTGGATGAATTCTATCAGAAGAAAGATATGCAATATGTTGTCAATATGTTGTCTAAAGGAGATATTACGGCAATATCATTTCCTTTCTACAATTTCTGGGGTGGAACTGAGTATATTTTAGACGGATATTCAGATCGCAGAGAAGACAGACGGGTTAATCGTATCTTCAAATGGTCTCCAGGAAGCAGTTATGTTTCTCATCGTCCGCCAACTGTACAGAATGCTGACTGGGTTGATATGGCATCGATTAACTGGCTGGATTCTCGTAATATGAAACGGCGAGGCATTTTTATGTATCATTATGATATGATTCTGCCGGTTCAGGCTTTCCGTAAAAGTCGATATTATTCAAAAGTTGAATGGCATCAATTGGAAGGGGATCGTGTTAGAGACTGGTATCGGGATATTTTTGAAAAACTCAGAGATCCATACCATATCTATAC
>JBAXXY010000149.1:0-6500 GCA_037127655.1 Lentisphaerota bacterium | reverse complement strand
AAATATAAATTCTCTTGCTAAGTGAAAGCTGTTCGTACCATTTAATCAATGTCATAAATTCCTGAAATAATTTCGTTTAAGTATAGAGTTTATCACAATATTAGAAATACTTCAGCTATATATTTTTCAATTATCGCGATAGATGGTTGGGTTTTATGTAGCACTGCAATTGCCGACGGCGACACTGTAAAACTCGATAGCACAGGCTTCCAGATTTCAAAAGTGCCGGCACATATCGGGATTTTGGATGCTCCGAAATATGTTGAAATTATTTACGGAAATAATTCAGGAGAGGTAACAGTAAATATAGACAAAGTGAATAAAGCAACAGATTATCTGCTTCTTTACATGCCTGCTCCGGCATCAGCAGATAACAATGAGTGGTTCAGCAAGGTCTTCTCAAAATCCACAGGCACGCTGCACGGGCTTAAGAGCGGCACAAAGTACGCCTTCAAGGCTACTGCGATGAGTTCAGAGGCTAACAAGATGGATTCGTACAATTTCTCGAGCACAATTGAAAAACTAATCCCATAACAATCTAACCCTTGAGCTTTCGGAATCCCCACACTTCCCCGGAAACAAGAATAAAAGTGATACATGGTTTGCATTATGAAAATGTCGGCCCAGTCGTGCAGTCACCCGCATACTGAGGGAAACCCCCTGAGCTACAGTAATCAAGAGCAGCAGCACCGGTAGCACAATCCATAGCTGGATTAGCAGTATTCGGCCCGGCGTGGCAACCAGTGTGCCTGGCCCTGGGTTACTATTACCACCCTGGCATAGGAGTGCATTTCTAAGTAAGATATGTAGAGTTGGTTTTTCGTAAGCAAGTTTTCTTTTTTTCGTCATTAATATATTTCTTCTGTTTTAGTATAAATTTATAAAGATATAAACTCTAGTTCTAGTATTAGCAAAATCAAAATAGGAATTGATTGATAATATTTAAAATATTACCCTAGTCCTACTCCGCTGTCGCATTCACCGCTCGCGGCGGCTCCCGACAAACATCTATCTCCTGCGGCAGCACCTGAACCGCATCCCGAATTTGCTTCAGGGCCTGATTTGCAGCTTAACAATGAAGCTTCGTTGCTGTTGCCTCCGCAGCAAAGAGCCGCTGTAAAAAGTGATGGTAAGTTGGAGTAAAGTTTTGGTTTGTCGTATTTCATTTTGTTTGAATGTAGAGTTTGTCGCAATATTCGAAGACTTCAGCGCTGCATGAATATACACTGCTAATTGTTTCAGAATTTATGACATCTTTTACAGTTCCCTGAGAGACAAGTCTGCCGTTGCTGACTATCACAAGTTTATCGCAGAATGATGCGGACAATTGAATGTCGTGGGAGATGGTCGCGATAGTAATCCCTTTCTCATGGTTTAACTTTCTAAGCAGAGTCATCAAGTGCGATTTTAGCCCAATATCCAGCGAAGCTGTCGGTTCGTCCAGAAGCAGTATCTCTGGATCCTGAGCCAAAGCCATTGCGATCAAGACTCTTTGTTTTTCCCCGCCGCTTAAACTATTAAAATATCTTGGAGCATATTTGTACATTTTAACGAAGTCGAGAGCCTCTTTTATCGCATCTATATCTTTGGGATTCAAACCTGACATCTTATAACTCCTTGAAACCCTGCCCATTTCAACTATCTGCCAGACCGTATAAGGCAATGCTGTAAAAATCCCCTGAGGAACAAAAGCCATAGTCCTCGACCGTTCAGAATGAGACAGCGTCTTGAGTTCTTTGCCTTTTATAAAAATTCTGCCTGCCTTTGGTTTTAAATAGCCTGAAAGAATTCTGAAAATAGTAGTTTTGCCTGCTCCGCTCGGACCAATTATCCCTAAAAATTCTCCTTTATTGACAGACAAGTTAAAACTTTCCAGAACCATATCTGAGTTTGGATAAGAGAAACTTACATTCTCAAGTTTCAGGATGGGCTCGACTTCCATTTTTAGTTTTCCTTCTTCCATCTTTATCCCTTCAGCCTTCTATTTAAAATCCATAGGAAAACAGGGCCACCGATTATGGCAGTAACAACTCCGACAGGAAGTATCTGAGGATGAACAACTGTTCGAGCAATAGTGTCGCATATGACCAGATACAATCCGCCGCAGACTAAAGAGTATGGAATTAGCTTCCTGTGATCTGAACCTATAAATTTCCTTACTATGTGCGGAATAATAAGCCCCACGAAACCAATTATCCCTGATATAGATACCACACACGCAGTCATCAGAGATGAGATGCCAAGAACAAGGAAAGCGAGTTTTACAGGAGATATACCAAGATAATAGCCCACCTCCTCACCCATCGAACACGCGTTAATCTCTCTGCCGTATAAGAAAAGCGTAAAAGTACCGGCAAATGCGATCACGACCGAGACGACTATCAGAGACCAGTTCTCAGGTTCCAGATTCCCCAAAAGCCACCATGTGATGCTATTGAGCTGGCTCATATTGAGGTAACTTATAATAAACATTAAAAGGCTTGATGTGATTGTACTCAAAATAACTCCGCTCAAAATAATATTGCTTGAGTACTCTATTCCGTCTCCCTTGGACATAAGCAGAACAAGGCTTAATACGACAAGAGAACCTGCAAAAGCAAATAACGGCAAGGTGAAGAAGCCCAAAAAAGAAATACCCAGAATAATAGCAACTGCCGCTCCGACACTTGCTCCGCCACTGATACCAAGAATGAAAGGGTCAGCCAGAACATTTCTTAATATCGCCTGATACCCTGCCCCAGCTACAGAAAGAGCCCCGCCGACAGTAAAAGCTATTATCACTCTCATGAGGCGCATAATTATAATTTCCTGCATCAGGGGTTCTAGAGAGAAGTACCTGAATATGTTGATATAGGTACTCCCGCAGGAAAGAGCCGTTAGCGTTATCAGAAGCGCGAGAAGAAAAGTTACGATCAAACTAAACCTTTTCAGATAATTATTGCTTAGAGTCATCTTTGCATCTTTTGTTTCGCCAAGAAGTAAACTTCATTTATAAATCCGTCTATATCTTCTTTGCTAGTATCAAATGCCGTAACAAATCTTGCGACATTATTTTTACTATCAAAGATATGAAATGAATACTTTCTGGCTAACTCATCAGTGATAGAAAGCGGAAGTTTGACAAAAAGCATATTCGAATCAACTGCGCTTGTAACTTCAATGAAATCGAACTCCTTGAGTCTGAATTCGAAGTACTTTGCCATCTCATTGGAATGCTTTGCTGTCTTAAGATAAAGGTCGTCCTTCAGATAGGCCATGAACTGAGCGGAAACAAACCTCATCTTTGAAAGCAGATGACCAAATTGTTTCCTGACAAACTTCATCTTCTTTGATGCTTTCTCATTGAATGAGACGATCAAATCCCCAGCCAACAAACCATTCTTGGTTCCGCCGAATGAGAGCAAATCCACTCCTATCTTTGTAACCATTTCATAAGGCGTTGTTTTTAGAGAAGCAAGCGCATTAGAAAGTCTGGCCCCGTCCATGTGAAGAAGCAAATCATTTCTATGAGCAAAGTCGGATATGGCTTTGAGTTCTTCCAGCGTGTAAACCGTCCCGAACTCAGTCGTTTGCGATATGGAAATAATTCTCGGCTGAACACTGTGTTCATCGCCCAACTGCTCGAGATATTTTTCAGATGCCGAAATATCAAGTTTGCCGTCTTTATTGGGGCTGGGCAGGATTTTTGCTCCTGTCAACTTCTCAAGTGAACCGCATTCAAATGTATTTATATGAGCGCTGTCCGCGCAGATAACACCCTCATACGAGTGAAGGACAGAAGCCAGTGCCACAATATTTGCCGCCGTTCCTGAGCAAACCGGAAATACCTTAAGAGCATTACAACAAAAGAGTTCCTCTACCTTCTCTTCAAGTTTTTGCGTAATATCGTCTGCCCCATAAGGAAACGAATGCTCCTGATTAACAAGAGCAATCGCTTTAAGCATTTCCGGATGAATCCCGGAACAATTGTCGCTTAAAAATAACTTCATATCACCTTATGGCATTTCCGGAAACCTGGACTTCCTTTATCCATAAAAGACCAAATCCTATAGGAACAGCCTTCCATTGTACATCGGATGAAACATTCAGAGTTTCTTTGGCTCCCATGCTTTTAGATTCTTTTACCAGCGCCTGAAAAGCTTCATCTACTTTTACCTTATCCGTAAAAAAGGCGGGATTTCCGGGGTTAAGAGAGTCGCCTGTAGCAATCGGGACGCAGGCAAAAAGATAAAGCCCATAATTAGCCGAAATCAATGTCGCCTGAGCATTGCCAGTACCATCTGTAATATCTATTTTGTTATAATCATCTGTATTTCTTACATGCGAGCAAGATGCTAAAACCAACAAAATTACAGAAACAAATATAGAACTAAATAGCTTTCTCATTTCAAATCTCCTTATTTAACTGCATTAGCGCTAGCTTCAGTGTTCTTAGCCCAGATTATCCATAAAGAAAAACCCCCGCTTTCACTTTCTCTCAGAGTAAGATCGGAAACTCTCACAACTCCAAGGTCAGATGCTTTCCTGGTAAGCATTCCTACAGAACTGTCAGGCTTCACTGTGTCTTTAAAGAAAGAAGAACTTCCCACATTTTCAGGGTCACCGCTAATTAACGGAATAAAATAGAAGAGGTAAATACCAGTAACTCTGGCATTTACATGCGCTATTCCTTTATCGCTGTTATCAGCAAGTTTCTGTCCTTCAGTTTTAGTGGACATGTCTATTGTACTACATGAGACCAACCCGGCAATGGCAAGAATAGCCATAGCCCCGATAACTAGGCTTCTAATGCTTTTCATGTTACTCCTTTAGTTGATTCTAAACAACATAATCTTTGTGCAGGCAAATATATGTAGCGCCATAGACACCTGCATCATTTTCCAGCATAGCTTTCTTAATCAGGACATCCTCATATCCTTTTGGAATATATTGCTGGAAGACTTTATTCAGATGGGAAAAGAAAAATTCTCCCTGAGCTGAAATGCCGCCGCCGACGACTATTACTTCCGGGTCAAACAATGACACCACTGTATCAAGTCCACCGCAGAGAGAATCTATAAAATCATCATATACCTTCAATGCATGAGCATCCTTTTCCTTAACTTTATTCATAAGATCAAGACCATTAATCGTCTGACCAGTCAATTTTTTATACCTGTTCACGAGAGAACTTGTCGAAGCTGTCTTATCAAAAAGGAAATCAGTTCTTTCCTTCTTCTCTAAAATATCGCTGGTGCCGGCCAATCTGGCGAATTCTCCTGCAAACCCATGAAATCCTTTGTAAAGTTTTTCATTTAAAATACATGCCCCGCCCACTCCTGTTCCCAATGTTAGAAATACTATGAATTTGCTGTTCTTACCTGCTCCTTTCCACATTTCGCCGAGAGCCGCGCAATTTGCGTCATTTTCTACAAAAACTTTTACGCCTGTCTTGGGTTCGATTTTTTCTTTGAGCTTACATCCTGTATATCCAGGAAGGTTGGCGCTTAAAGTAACTATACCCTTATCGCTGTCTATCAAACCAGCAGTGCTAATTCCAATAGCGCTAATCTTATGATCCCTTGAGAGCTCCTGGAAGATATTTATTATCAGATCAGGAATCGCATTCTTGCAATCAGCACCTGGGGTTTTTACACTGTCTTTCTGGACTATTATTCCGCCTTTTTCGACGACACCATATTTTATAGATGTACCGCCGATGTCAAAACTAAGAATATTCATAATTCTTTACCTTCCTTTTATTTTTGTTGATTTAGATTGTAAGTGATTATAATATTCTAAGGAAGACTGCTTTGTTTTTGAAGATGTGCTTCTAATGTTTATTAAAAAACAGGATAATATAAGTGAAATACGATTTAATTATTTTCGATTGCGACGGTGTGATAGTTGACAGCGAACCTATAGCAAATAGGATATTTGCAAAGTTACTACACGAATTAGGCTACAGTTTGACTTACGCCGAATGCGAAAAGATGTTCACTGGTCGTTCAGACAAGGATTGCCTTGCTTTACTGGAAGAAAAAACTGGTATGGCGCCCCAAAAAGACCTCTTTGAGATATTTGATGAGCGAGCTTTTAAAGCATACGAAAAGGAATTAAAGACGGTCGAAGGAATAGAAGAAATAATTTCCCTTCTTAACTTTGATGATTTTTGTGTGGCTACTAATGCTCCTGAAAAAAAAATCTATAAGACTCTGGGCATAACAGGACTTCTTCCAAAATTTAAGGGTAAGATCTTCTCAAGTTCAATGGTAGAGCGCCCAAAACCATTCCCTGACTTATTCTTATATGCTGCTAAAAAAATGAACGCGGTTCCTGAAAAGTGTGTCGTGATTGAAGATTCTCCTTATGGCGTAAGCGCGGCGGTATCTGCAGGCATGGATGTTCTGGGTTACTGCAAAAGAACAGATAAGAAGATTCTCAAGAATGCCGGAGCTATCACTTTCAATAGAATGTCAGACCTTAAAACTCTTTTAGGACTAAACTAGAATGTTATGTTC
>JBAXXY010000148.1:0-6580 GCA_037127655.1 Lentisphaerota bacterium | reverse complement strand
TAGTATGCCTCTATTTTTCATAAATATAGATCCCTTAACTAATTTTCCATTTTGAAATTGACCTTCAAATTTATCCTCTCCATCAGGTGTTGTTAATACTCCTTTTCCATTTGGAACTCCATCTATAGATTCACCTTCATATTTCCAACCATCCTGAATGCAATCCATTACACTTCTGTATTGCTTTGCTCTATTTGGAGTTTTATCCATCTGATTATCTGTATTGCCATTATCCTTTTGCATTCTTTTTATCTCGACATCCGCCTTATAATAACCTAACTCCTTTGCTTTGTTTAAATCTTCCAAAGCTCCTTTATAATCGTGTGACCTACTCTTAATAAATCCTCTAAAAAAGTAGGCAGGTTCGTACTTAGGGTCTAATTCTATTGCTTTGTTGCATTCTTCTACCGCACCTATATAATCACCATTGACATTTTTAGTCTCTGCACTATCCATGTAATGCTGAACATCGTCAGCACAAACATTTATTCCCCAAAGGCACACTATGAGACCTAAAGTTGCCATAATATTTCTTTTCATTTCCTCACCTCTTTTATATTAAAATCTTATCATTAGCTGCTTTATTTATACTCTAAACATTAAAATTTACATCAACAATCAAATAGACCTAATAAATTGCTTCATATACTAGACAGATTAGCATATTTGAGATATATACTAGGCATAAGGTGCTAATCAAAAGAAAATGTTTAGCATAAAATAGGTAGGGACGGCTCTCCGAGCCGTCCGCTAAAAAATGAGACGGTCGTCTCCGAAGAAATTGCTCTGCCATGTGAAAAACTAAAAAAGGATGATTATGAAATTCTATAATGACAAATTCAGAGAGATCAGGGAACAAAAGAAAGCTAAGCTAACAGAACTTGCGGAGAAGATGCAGTTAAACCGCAATACTTTATGGTTATGGGAGTCAGGAAGAACTCAGCCTCCAGAAAAGACGGTAAGATTTGTAGCTAAATTGCTTAATATTTTTGTAGATGAAATTTCAGACTTGAAACCTGAAGTTTCTTTTTCTGAAACTTTTGAAGCAAACCGGATTGGGTCAATGTTAATTTCAGCAGCTAGTGTTAATATCCACGAGCAGGAAAACATCCAGTCATACTTCTTGAATAAGTTACAAGACCAGTTTAAGGAAATGAATTCAATTGTTTCATTGGTAAGTACCTTCTTAAACTCAATTCCTTTAATATGCTATGCTAAAGATGTTGCGGGTAAATACACTATAGTCAATGAAGCCTTTCTGGAAAATGTCTCTCTGGAAAAGAATTTTAAGGTGGCCGGAAAAGATGATACAAATTTCTTTACAGGAAAAGAAGCAAAAGAAAACAGATTTGAGGATGAGCGGATAATTCTCACAGGAGAACCATTAATTGACAAAGAGGATTTCATCCCTGGAAGCAGAAAGAATAAATGGGGGCTAATATCCAAGATTCCTATTTTTGACGGAGCTAAAAAGATTGTTGGTCTGGTAGGATATTTTATAGATATCACTCAGCGCAAAAAGGCTGAAAATAAAGTTAAAGCTTTTGTAAACGCTCTTAATGTCATGGATGAATCTGTATGGATAGCAAGAGAAGCCAGAGAAAAGCCTGAAGGCGGTATCTTGTTTGATAACTTCCTTTACAGCGTTAATAGCGGATTAATGAAGAAAATCTTTCAGGGTAAAAGTGCTCCTACCATCAAAGAGATGTACGAGCTCTCTCAGTCCATGATATTGGGCTATGAGCATAAGGAGCAATACACAGTCGAAATGCTCAAGAAATCAAGGTTTCTGGAAATGCGGTTAAATATTAAAGGGTTGGATGAAAAAACCTATAGCATCAAGAATAAAATCTATTATGATTCCGAGCACGAATTATTCGTAACTCTGACAAGTGAAGACTCAGAAAAACAACTTATTGAAAAGATTGTCCAGAATCTTCGAAAATCCGGAATAGATGAAAAGACCATAAAAGAAGCAACTGATATTCTATAAGACTTTGCCAAATTGAAGTTTCTAAAAGCGAAGAGAGATTTTTATAAAAAAGATGAAAAATGGGTTCAAGAGTTTGCTTCAGATGATATATTCGTCGCATCGTTACCAAAGTTGATTTGGCTTTAATATTTTTGTAAGATTATGCGGAGAATAAATGGATAATAAAAATGTGAAGGGACATGGTCTTGAGCGAAGTTTGAAAGAACGGCACATCCAGTTAATTGCCCTTGGCGGCACAATAGGAGTAGGACTCTTTTACGGTTCAGCTTCAGCTATAGCAATGGCGGGGCCCGCTATACTAATTACTTATATAGTTGGCGGGATTTTCATTTTTTTCATACTCAGAGCGCTTGGAGAAATGGCAGTCAATAATCCTGTCGCAGGTTCATTCTCGACATACGCTTATGATTATCTCGGAAAACTTCCCGGCTTCATCACCGGATGGACATATTGGTTCATGTGGGTGACTACCTGTATGGCGGAGTTAGTCGCAATTGGCGTTTACATGAAATACTGGTTTCCTGATACGCCTCAATGGATTTTTGTATTCCTGTCACTGATTATGATGACTTCGATAAACTTGATAACAGTTAAGTTGTACGGAGAATTTGAGTTCTGGTTCGCTCTTATAAAAATCATTGTAATCCTCATAATGATAGCAACAGGAATCCTGACAATATTTTTCGGATTGGCAAATGGCGGAATTCCGGTCTGGTTCAACAATCTCTGGGAAAATGGCGGTTTCGCGCCGAATGGTTACGGCGGAGTTGTGATGGCTATCGGAATAGTGATGTACGCATATTTGGGTATAGAAATGATAGGGCTTACAGCTGGCGAAGCAAAAAACCCGACAAAGACAATACCTGCGGCTATAGACAAAGTCTTTTGGAGGATACTCGTGTTTTATGTCGGAGCCATATTTGTGATTCTTTGCATGTATCCATGGGATAAAATCGGAATAATGGGAAGTCCGTTTGTCGTTACATTTGACAAACTGGGCATACATACTGCAGCAGGAATAATAAATTTTGTCGTTCTTACCGCGGCTCTTTCTTCTTGCAATAGTGGGATTTACTCTACAGGGCGAATGGTGTACAGCCTTTCAATACGAGGAAAAACATCTTCTCCGCTCGGGAACCTGAACAAACGAAATGTGCCCTCAAAAGCCATATTGCTCACTGGAGCAGTCCTCTTTGTATGCGTAATCTTGAATTTCTTCGACAATAAAAAAATCTTTATCCACATCATCAGCGTAGCGACAACCGGAGCTTTATGGGCATGGATGGCAATTTTGCTGTCGCATTTGTATTTCAGGAAATCCGTATCAGCTGAAGAGCTTGCAAAATCAAAATACAAAATGCCTTTATATCCTTATTCAAATTACATTACACTGCTCTTTATCATCATCGTTTATATAGTAATGCTGGTTGATCCTTCATCAAGAATTCCGGCGCTGCTGACTCCATTGTGGTTTGTTTTCCTTGTCCTTATTTACTGGATGACAAAGAAGAAAAGAAAGTTAAACTTATCTGCCTAGCCTTAAAATATGATTTCACATATAAATAAAAAAAGCGGGCCTTGAGGCCCGCTCTCAAAAGCTAAACTTTAAAAATCGATATTAGGTTCCGAAAGTTAATCTTGCCATAAAGTGCCTCAAAATTGGAGGCTCATATGTAAAGGTCAGGCCTTTTATATTCTTGACATTTTTAAGAACATCTCTGAAAGTATCTACAATATAATCCATGTGGTCATTTGTATATACACGCCTTGGAATTGTCAGTCTTAGTAATTCAAACCCAGAAGGTTTCTGTTTGCCAGTAGCAGGATCTCTTCCAAGTAACAGTGAACCGATTTCAACGCCGCGGATACCACCTTCAATATAGAGCTGGCATGCAAGAGCATGAGCAGGGAATTGATCTCCTGGAATGTGAGGCAATAGTCTCTTGGCATCAACAAATACGGCATGGCCTCCTGTTGGATTTTGAATTGGAACGCCAATTGCCAAGAGTTGTTCGCCAAGATATGCAACCTGTCCGATACGATAGTTCAAATAGCTTTCATCCATTCCTTCGTCCAGACCTATTGCCAAAGCTTCCATATCACGGCCAGCAAGTCCGCCGTATGTGATAAATCCTTCAAATGGAATACATCTGACCTGAACTGCCTTGAATAAATCTTCGCGCTCTTTAATACAGCACAGACCGCCGATATTAACTAAAGCGTCTTTTTTGGCAGACATTGTGAATATATCACCTGATGTAAACATTTCTTTTACTATATCTGCGACGCTCCAATCCTTAAACCCTTCTTCGCGCTCTTTGATAAACCAGGCATTTTCGCAATGACGGGCAGAGTCGATTACTACAGGAACATCATATTTTTTGGCGATTTCAGCAGTAGCCTTGATATTGGCCATAGAAACAGGCTGTCCGCCTACGCTATTACAAGTAACAGTTATGATTATGGCAACTACATTATCTTCTCCATATTCCTTGATAGTTTTTTCTAACTTTACCAAGTCAAAATTGCCTTTGAAAGGGAAATATGTTTTAGTGTCCATTGCTTCAGGAACTACGACATTAATTGCCTTTGCCCCGGCTATTTCTACATGAGCCGCAGTAGTATCAAAGTGGTAATTTGAAATAAATATCGGGTTTGTAACCTTTTTTACTTCTTTTCTTCTGTCCATCAAAGCTGGAAATAGAATTTGCTCAGCTCCACGACCTTGGTGTGTAGGAATTACATGCGTATAGTTAAAAATGCGTCTGACATTAGTTTGCAAATGAAAATAGCTTCTGCTTCCTGCATAAGCTTCATCTCCGACCATCATGCCTGACCATTGTTTATCACTCATCGCTCCGGTGCCGGAGTCTGTCAGAAGGTCGATATACACATCTTCGCTTTTAAGCAGAAATGGATTATTTCCAGCTTCTGCCAAAGCTTTAATACGGTACTCTTTTGTGGTTTGTTTGATTGATTCAACCATTTTGATTCTAAACGGTTCTGGTACTCTTTTTGACATAATAAAGCCCTCCTAAATTTAAGGTTTAACTAAAAAATATTTGTACAAAAATAACTCCAAGCCCCAGAATGAAAGCCAGAGTTAACAAAATTGGATTCCCCAATATTTTCATTGAAAAATTATGACCTTGTTTAATAAGTTTTCTCACTATAAGAATAGGAATCAGGGCAAATATAATCGTAGCTCCTACTCCTGCGTAACTTAGTGTGACAATAAAGATGTTCGGGAACATAAGAACAATAAATAACGGTATTACGAAGGTCAGGATAACAGGGATGATAAAATGTGTGCCAATATTTGGTTTCTCATGCCCAAAAGCATCTTTTACAAAGTGATAAAGAGATATTGATGTTCCTAAGAAAGATGTTGTAACAGATATTGTTGCCACAAAATTAATCGTCGCCATAATCATATTGCTATGGGCATTTAAAGAAAGCAGGTTTAAAAGGTCTCCGACATTGGCTGAATTCCCTTTTGCAAAAAGCACTTCAAAGCTGTTCGGTCCGTGCGCCGGGATATTTCCAATAATAGCCGTTACCCAAAGAATATAAAGAATAAGAGGCACCATACTTCCGATTATAACTACACGCCTCAAAACCTTCTTGTCGTAGTTCAAATATGTGCGGATCGTGGGGATAATATTATGAAGAATAAATGCGCAAACTATTGCAGGGAAAGAAGAAATAATTGAGCTAACCGCTCCTGAAGTTGATAGATTGATTAGTTTAAGAGCTGAAAACAGCATAATAATCGCAATCAGAAATGCGACTAGCTTAAAACTAAGCAAAACTCTATTTACATAATCAACAGTTTTTGTCCCGATAATTACACAAATACCAAAAATCACCACAAATATTGTTGATGTCAAACCAGCTGGCATCGAAAGCATATGGTTGAAGGTAGAACCTGCCGCAGAAATATAAGCCATTGCTATTGATGACAAAGTAATCCAGAAGACTATAGTCATAAAGATTTTGCCGCCTTTGCCAAGGAACTTCTTTGCCATTGTCGCAAAACTTACATCTCCCTCTATTGCATCATTGGCCTCGCAGCAGAGCAAAGCAGTATAGAGCATCAATGCCCAGGCAAACACCAAGATTATGCTTCCAAGGTAAACTCCGACATGAACTATCAAAATAGGCAGAGCCAGAACTCCTGCGCCTATTTCAGTGCCTATTATCATGAAAATACTGCCAATCTGGCGATTTAGAGTAGCTCCCATTTCATTTTCCCATTTTTGATTGTTTTCAGTTTCTATTCTAAAATTATTCTCACAATCACGCTGTATTCAAGAAGCTATGGAATAAATAGATATTTTTTGACTACACTAATGATTATATCTTTCTAAAAATATAATTAGGTTTGATCGTATGAGATGACAATCTCTCTTCTGTAGTTATTCCTGTCAGCACAAGACCTGAAGTAAAATCCATTTTGGCAGCGCCCCAGATGTCTGATTTAATGGAATCGCCCAACACAAAAATTTTGTAGTTCTGCGTTTCCTCTGAAATGATTTTTTTCTTTTTTAAGAAGTTCAAAGTATGTATATAAATAATATTGTGAGG
>JBAXXY010000147.1:0-6737 GCA_037127655.1 Lentisphaerota bacterium | reverse complement strand
GCTTATCATCATTCATGTGTTTTAAATCAAAAAATATCCAGTCAAGGAGTCCAAGGACTCTCTTTATTATATCATCGCGGACATACCCGCAGGTCTCTATTGCCGTGTGAATATAAGAGTCATAACATTTGTTAAGCAAATTTAGAGTGAAATCGCCCTGCATAAGGGGTTCTCCTCCGGTCAGGGTTATCCCTCCATCACTGCCCCAGTAACCTCTATCTTTTTGAACTTTTTTAAAGAGTTCATCTACAGAGATTTTATACCCTGCAATTCGAACAGCTGAGCCACAGCAAGACTTAGCGCAAAAATACTTATCACACTTACTGCACTTGGATCTGTCAAAGCTAAGCGAATCAGCATCAACCTTAATGGCATTGAACTGGCATTCTTTCACACAAAGCACATCATGAATGCATCTTTGTTTAAGATAAAGCGGTTCAGAAAACAGATTCTGTCCTTCAGGGTTAGAGCACCATTTACACTCCAGCGGACACCCTTTCATAAAGACAAGAGTCCGACCTCCCGGTCCATCATGGACAGAGTAACCCTGTATGTCAAAAACCGTCCCAATTATTGATGTACTATCTATTGCCATTTAAATAGTTCGCAGGTAGTGGCTGTCATGTCCGGATAAGCATCATAGTTCTTCATACATTTACCTAAGAATTCATTGGATTCAGACGATGTGTAGTTAGAGCAAAACTTGCACTTTTGAGTTTTTTCGAAATTCTTAGTAGCTTCCTTGTCTGGAGAAACTATCTCTTTGGAAAGTTTGCATATCCCCTTAAAGACATCCACGCTTAAATAATATTTACAATCTTTGCAGCTATATTCTATTGCCATCATAATTAAACCCTATCTTAAAGTTTGCCGTATTCAGTTCTTGAGATAACCTCGTCCTGAATTTGTTTGCCAAGTTCTGCCCAATACTGTGTAAAACCTGCCACTCTGACCATCAGTCCCTGATAGTTTTCCGGGTAATCCTGCGCGTCCTTGAGCATCCTTGAGTCAACGATATTAAACTGTATATGGAAGCCGCCTTTTCTCATGTAAGCGCGGATCATTTCAAGGAATTTTTTCGATCCCTGCCGCCCGGCAATAACTGTCGGATGAATCTTCATATTAAGTTGAGAATTTTGAGCTAGAGAGTGATCATAACAGAGAGCCGAACTAAAGAGGGAATATGGTCCATTTTTATCTGTTCCTGGATATGCCGAGACTGATCCGTCTGCAAATGTAGTCCCGGATAGCCTGCCGTCCGGCGTGGCGAGAGTGACAGCGCCCATCGGAGCATGTGTCGAGACTGATATTTCACATGCGTACATCGGTTTATCATATAGTGATCTGTAATCATGACACATCTTGCAAAACCATTCCTGCCAATCCTTGAATATCTGATCTACATATGAATCATCATTGCCGAACTTCGGCGCTTCAAGGCTTGCCTTATGGATAAACTTCCATTTGTCATAAGTTTCTTTTTTGACTTGATCTACAAGGGAATAAGAACCTGTTTCCTGAGCTGTTTTAAAACCAAAATTAGCTTCAATGGCGTTCTTATAATCTCCAAGTGAAAAAACCTTGTCTTCATAGACATTCTTTTTGAGTGAAGCTAGTGAATTGACGAGGTTCACTGAACCGCAAATTTCCACATTGAATGTAGTATTGTATCTGCATCCCATCGAGCCGATATCTTTACCTTTGTCGAGGCAATCTGGCTTCATAAAGGAGTTAACAAGTGACGGCGATATTTTTCTCCATGCGTCATGCTGAATGTTGTTTGTCAGAGTCAGCACTTCGACACTTCGTCTGAAATACTGTTGGAAAGCCTTCCATAGACCATCATAACCATCCAAATTGAATCCATGCGCTTCAAAGACTCTCTGCCCAGTTCGTCTATCTATTCCGTCAAAAAGGACGACTTCCAGAAGTTTAGGAAGTGATATGAAGTGAACACCGACGCTTGTGGCCGGAGCTGAACCGCCCGGAATATGATAAAGTTTACCATTGTATGTCAAAGGCATCCATGATCCTGGAGATGTCTCAAGGCATCCGCCTATTGACCAGGCCCGGACTTCCTCACTCTTCATCCCTTCTTCAGCGTAGTTTTTCAGAAGAAATTCCATTGCAACTTGGTTATTCACCCATGCAGGGTAACCTGCCCCGGTTTTGACACATTCGATGCCTTTCAGAAGAAACTCATCAGATAATTTCTCATCATATAGTAATGACAATGTAGGCTGAGGAGTAGCGCATGTCATTCCTGATTCAAGAATGAGCATTTCAAGTTCATTTGCTGCGCTTCTACCATCTTTAGATAGACCACCGACACAGAGATTATTAAAGGTATTCCCGGAAAGCACACCGCCTACGACACCCATGGAGGCAAAACAATCCAGTTCAGTAAACTTCATCCTCATACATTCAAGAAGTTCGATGGTTTTTGCTCTGTCGATGATACCATTTTGCATGTCATGTTCCCAGAAAGGATAGAGCACCTGTCCAAGCCTTCCGGGAGATAGGCCGGAAATGGCATCCTCATTAAGGATGGCGCAATGGAATGTCCAAACCATCTGCAGTGCATCATGAAAACTCCCTGGTGGTTCTGATGAAAGCCTCTTTAATCTATCGGCAATATCCAGATATTCAGCTTTCTGTTTCGCATCACTTTCCAGATACGCCAGGAAGCAAGCTTCTTTTGAATAGTTAAGTATCCATTTCTGGATACCTTCCAAGACACTGATGACAGATTTGTAAAAGTAGAGTCTATCCATTTCGGGATAACCCGCTGAGTTGACAATGCCTTCTTTGCATATCTTGATTATGCCGTCGATACCGTATTGGAGAGGATAGTAATAATTCACGACCTCCCTGCCCTGCGGAAGCGTATAACCTGAGTCGAACATGCAGATGACCGAACGCATTATGGCTTCTTTTTCTTTATATCCCGGCACATACTGTTCATACTTGTGTCCGATATCGTCAACAGATTTGTTCTGCCACTTTCTCGCAGTCTCAATCATTATGGCAATTTCTTCTTTTCTAACACCAAATTTACCAGCTATAGAAAGGACATTGCCTTCGCTTTTAGTCACATTCCCACCGCCTTTACCCCAGGTGGTTACTGTATCAGCGCTGAGTTTGCCTGACTCCATAGCCTCTTTGTACATTTTGTCTTCAGATGCCATGAAATAGGATTCTGATAACCACGGCATCGGATAAGAACCTCTCAAATAGGACGCTTTTCCCATCACCAAAAGTTCGCCTGGATAGATCACAGGAGTCAGATGACTAAATCCAGCTTTGAGAGCTTCTCCTCGCCTAATAATAGCGATTTCGCCTTCGAGTTCCTGCCATCTTCTGGTGTACCAGTATGGAAACTCCATTGAAGCGGAAGATTTTGTTTCAAAGTAGAGGTTCTTAGCTTTCTTTACTCTTGGTGTTGGCTCTTTAACTATTTCCCTGTCTTTGACCGGTTCATCATCATGACTGGAACCGTAATAGTTCATATTCTTAAAAAGACTTTCTTCTTTCATAAAAAGCTCCCATTTCAGATAAATTGTTTTACCACATAAATCCCTGAAATTACATACTGTATAATTTTTTTCCGTGATTGAAAGCTTCGATATTTTTGTCAATTATTGACTGTTCCTTACCTGCAAATCTATCCTTGATAGTCTGGTGCCAGATTACCTCTGTAAAAGGAAGTTTTTTTGAAGCCGCGCCCAATAGAACCATGTTGCCGGCCCCCTTGCTTTCCAATTCTTCTGAAATCTTGTCCGTATCAACCAAAAAAGTTCCGTCGATTTTCTTCAGTTCGGCAATCAACATATCCAGGTTAGGATAAATAGGCATATTTCTAACAGGGGATGTGGAGCATATCACTGAAGCATCTTTACGAAGCAGATTGAAATATCTGAGAGCCTCCAAAGGTTCCATCCCTATAATTAAACTTGCTGTTCCTTCAAGTATGGTTGGAGAGCTCACTTCCACTTTATCAAAGATGATTTGTGCATTGACTGAACCGCCGCGCTGACTCATCCCATGAACTTCTGACTGAATGGCAAAATATCCTGATTTCCAGGCCGCTCCCAATATTAACTGAGAGAGGGTTATAACTCCCTGACCGCCAACTCCTGCTACAACTACGCCTGTAGGATTTGAGACACATGATTTATCCATAATTACAATCTCCTGTTTTCTTAGTTTTTTACGATACGGCGGCTCTTTGAAGCCTGTACACATTCGCGTTTGAATATGATCACATCCGGTCTTTCAGCTTTGAATATTTCGGTCAACTTCTTAACATTTTCTTCATGGTATTTAGGGAGAGGAATAAGTGTGTGAATCTGATCTTTAGGCATGCCTAATCCTTCGATGGCTTTGACTATATCCTGAGAGAAAATTGTCCTCTGTTGTCCAGTCATAGCTGTTGTCCCATTATCCATAATAACCAGATTGGCATTAACTTTGCTAGTAGCCATGCTAAGCAATGACTGAATTCCTGAATGGAAGAATGTGGAATCGCCTATTACACCTACGCTTGGAGACATCCCTGCCAGAGCCGCTCCGAATGTCATGCCTACAGATGCGCCCATTGCCACGCATGTATGCAGACATTCATGAGGTTTTTCATAACCCAAAGTATAACAACCGATGTCGCCGAACACTCTAAAATCCTCAATGCCCATCTTAATGAAAGTTTCTCTTATTGCTTTGTATGAATCAATATGACCGCATCCCAGACAGAGTCTTGGAGGTCTTTGAGGGAGTTCCATTTCGACTTTGTGTTCGCTTTCGGGACATTCAATATTAAGAGTCTTGCGTAGTTTTCTTGGAGTAAGTTCGCCTGAAATAGGAATAGTTTTGTCTCTTCTGCCATGAATTTTAGTGCTTCCAGCTCTTGCTATAAACATATCTTCGATGTACGGATAGTCCTCTTCAAAAATGTAAACGACATCACAGTAAGCGCACATTCTTTCAATAAATTCATGATTTAAAGGATACGCTTTTACATCGAGTCTTGTGAAGCTCCTGACTATCTCATTTTGTCTGCATAACTGATCAAAATATGCTCTGCCCATTCCTGAAAGAACGACACCTATCCGATTTCTCCCAAAGGTAATCGAATTATAATTTTCTACAGCCCTCTCAAGAACCGGAAGTATCTGCCTGAGATAGTTATACCTTTCTCTGGCATAACCAGGCACTAAAACCCAGTTATGAGATTCAAGTTTGGATGGTTTTCCCAGATTCACTATCCCTTCAGATTCGGCTCTGTTGATTATTCCCCTGGAGTGAGCAAGTCTTGTAACTAGCCTCAGAAAAACAGGCAGTCTGAGCTTTTCAGATAATTCAAAGGCTTTCATGGTAAACTCATAAGTCTCCTGATGAGAGGATGGCTCCAAAGTAACCAAATTGGCAAAGTCAGCCAGACATCTGCTGTCCTGTTCATTCTGACTGCTATGCATGCTCGGGTCATCTGCCACAAAAACTACCAACCCGCCTTTAACTCCAGTCAGAGCGGAATTGACCAACGGATCCATCGCCACATTAAGTCCGACATGCTTCATGGTAACAAGAGCGCGGCCGCCTGCATAACTGCACCCCAGAGCCATCTCATAAGCGGCTTTCTCATTAGCGGCCCAATGGGCTACTCTACCGTCATTAAGTGCGTGAATAATTCTTTCAGCGCCTTCGAAAGCCTCTGTCGAAGGTGTCCCTGGATAACCAAATACCCCCTTGACTCCTGCGTCAATCGCACCATAACTTATTGCTTCGTCGGCCAACACAAGCAACTGTTTTTGTTCATGAAGTTTCATTCCAGCTCTCTCCTATTTTATATTAAACTTAACTTATTTTTTTCTTCAAAATATTAATGCGGGCGTCAACGGCAGTAATTGTCTTATCACTGGCTAACAACGGGTTAATATCTATCTCTGCAATCTCTGGAGCAAACTCCAAAGCAGCGGACAGATTGCAAATCAAATCTGCAAATACATTTTCATCTATGCCTTTCTTGCCCCTAGCTCCCTGAAAGACTTTGTAGGATTTCAAACTTCTGATGCCTCTCAGCGCCTCTTCCTTTGAAACAGGCGTCAGGTTTGCTGAAAAATCTTTCATTATTTCGATAAAAATACCGCCAAGCCCACACAAAATCATATGCCCAAACTTGGGTTCTCTAGAAACTCCGATAAAAAGTTCAGTCCCTAAAATCATCGGTTGAAGCAAGACGCCAACGGCGTCTTTTATAGTCAGAAGCCTCTTGAATTCTCTGTGGGCTGTCCCGCTGTCTTTGACACCGAGGACTACTCCGCCAACATCCGATTTGTGAACAGGTCCTATCACTTTCATCACAATAGGGAAAGATATTTCATCCAAAGCCTTGTCCAACTCGGATGGGGTTTTAACTACGAATTCTTTGATTCTGTTAATCCCTGCCGCGTCCAGAAACTCAGATGTCTTATCTGGTGTTAAATAACCATCTGAAGCTCCATCTATAATCTCTCTGATTTGGGATCTGTTTCTGCATATTTTTAAGGATTCAGAAATAGATGGTTTTGGAGTATTGGCTATTTTTACAAGAGCCTGTCCAAGAAGTGACTCATCCGGAAATACTGCCCATCCTTTGGCAATAAACGCCCTACTCTCTTCATCTGCAGTAAGCATTGATGGAAGAACAGGAAAAACAGGTTTTTTGCACTCTCTTATTTTTTTATCAAGAACATCATATACAT
>JBAXXY010000146.1:0-6768 GCA_037127655.1 Lentisphaerota bacterium | reverse complement strand
AAGTAGCGTCATTACCATTAGTTGTATTACTTTTTTAAAAGTGTTCATGACTTGTTGTCTCTCCTTATGCGTTGTTCTTATTAAAGTGGATAATTAGAATTTTTAACATAAAAAAAACTTTTTTCAATAGCTCAAGAAACAGTATTGAAAAACTGAATTTATCCGAAACAAGCGGCGACAAGTTAGATGTGTTAATCTATATTGAAGGGATTTTTGGTTATTCAATATTTAGGAAAATATATTTCTGACAGGGAGATTTATGGCATTATCACAGAAACTTGAATCGCGGCATGTGAGCATGATCGCTATCGGGGGTTCAATAGGAACCGGTATATTTTTAGCCAGCGGTTATTCAATTTCAGTCGGCGGACCTGGCGGAGCTCTTTTTGCGTATGCGCTGATGTCGATTATCGTTTACTTTCTTATGACAAGTCTAGGAGAATTAAGCACCTACAAACCTAGTTCAGGCTCTTTCTGCGAATACACCACTTTGTATGTCGGTAAATCATTTGGTTTTGCCATGGGGTACAATTACTGGCTTAACTGGGCGATCACTATTGCGGCGGAAATATCAGCGGCTTCGCTTGTGATGGGCTATTGGTTTCCGGATATAAATGGCGTCTGGTTTTCCGTAGTTTTCTTTATTCTGATTTTTCTGTCAAATATTTTCTCTGTTCGTGTTTACGGCGAAGTCGAGTACTGGATGTCATTTGTAAAAGTGTCTGTAATTATAGTTTTTATAGCGCTTGGTATTTTTGCCATTTGCCATGAACCTACATTCGGCGTTAACCGCTGGACTGTAGGTGATGCGCCGTTTCATAAAGGATGGCTCGGGTTTATAACCGTTTTTCTATTTGCCGGTTTCTCTTTTCAGGGAACTGAACTTGTCGGTGTTGCTTCTGGAGAAACAAAGGATCCGGAAGTGACTATACCAAAAGCCATCAAGATGGTTTTCTGGCGTCTAACTCTTTTTTACATCCTCTCTATAGCGATAATAACTTTGCTCATAAACTATTCTGATCCTCGCCTGGCTTCGCAGGATAATGTAAGCATGAGTCCATATACTCTCATTTTTCAGACATATCTATCACATCACGCAGGAGATATAATTAACTTCATAATCCTCACTGCCCTGATTTCTGCGGCAAATGCAAGTATGTATTCTTCGACAAGAATTTTGTGGTATCTTGGACACACCGGACAGACGCTTGACCTATTTAAACTTGTCACAACCAAGAAGGTGCCTATTCCTGCATTGCTTGCTACTAGCGTTGTAGGTGCCTCAGTTTTCATTTCTTCATTTATAGGCAATGGAGCATTTTTCAGTTACATCGTTCAGATTTCGTCTCTTGCAGGATTTCTTGCATGGTTTGGAATAGCTCTAAGCCATTATAAATTCAGAAAGAATCATCTGGATAAACTTGGCGGGGAAAAGATTCTCAAGTACAAAGCGAAGTTCTATCCATTTGCCCAGATCTTTTCGATGATAATAATAGCTTTCGTCATTATCGCTCAGTTTATAACTTTTGGCGAAAACTATAAATTTCTCGACTTCATAGCCGTGTACTCTGCAATAATAGTCTTTATCATCCTATATGGCGGGCACAAAATCTATACAATATTAAAAAAGTGAATTTCAACTTTTCACTATTCACTGGGTCGATCGACCCTTTAGTTTTTCACTAGCCAAGCTTCACGAATCCCGAGCCACGAGTCCCTATCAAGCTCTGGGGTGAAAGGATTTGATTATGTTCCTCAATCGGCTCTGATCCACATGAGTGTAGATCTGAGTGGTACTGATGTCGGCATGACCTAACATTTCCTGTATTACCCTCAAATCTGCTCCATTCTGCAGGAGATGACTTGCGAATGAATGCCTGAGCGTGTGTGGATAGATATTTTTTTTGATTCCTGCGAGTTTAGCGGCAGATTTAACAATATTCCAAATCATCGCTCGAGTGAGTATTCTGCCATTGTGCGAAACAAATACTTTCGGCTGGCTTGTATTTTCTTTAAGCAATTCGGGCCTTGATTGTTCTATATACTTAGTTAGTATTTTTTCAGCCTTGGCGCCAACTGGAACAATCCTTTCTTTATTCCCTTTGCCTGTTACTCTGATGACGGCATCGTCAAACTTTAAATCGTGGATCTGGATGTTCACAAGTTCGGATACTCGCAACCCGCATGAGTAGATGAGCTCAATAATAGCTCTGTTTCTGATTGTCAGAGGGTCTTTTGAGTTTGGAGCATAAACATCTAAAAGGTTATCTATTTCCTTAATTGAGAGAAAGTCCGGAATGACACGCCAGAGTTTGGGCGAGTTCATGACATCTGTTACATCCGCTTTAATTAGCTTTTCGGAGAGAAGAAAGCGGAAGAAAACCTTTATCGAGACAAGTTTTCTTGCTATGGATGTTGACTCCATCTTACTGTCTGAACAAGATTCAAGATAGTCAAGAATATCGTCTCTTGTCAGTTTGCAGAAATCATCCAGACCTTTCTTCTTGAGATGTGTCACGAAGAAGTTAATGTCAGAAATATAGGATGAGACAGTATTCTTACTTAAACCTTTTTCCAGGGAAAGATAGTTGCCGAAGGCCTTGATTATAGATGAGGCATACTCCATGTCAAATTATTTTTCTCTGGTTGATAGCAAGAAGTTTAGGTCATGAAGGAGTTTCCTGTACTTATTGTCCGGTAATGCGCCCAAAGCTACTTCGGCTTGTTTTTTATTGTAATCAATTCCTTTGATTATCTGATTTTTAGCTCCAGAGTCGGTCATGATTTTTCTGAGAATCTCTATTTCTTCGGGAGTTATGGTTTCTTTTCCCATTAAACCTAAGACGGTTTTTTTGTCGTCAAGATTTGTTCTGCCAATTGTTTCGAGGATTAGAAGAGTCGGTTTGGCGGCAATTATGTCTGAAGCAATGGGTTTGCCAAGTTTTTCAGCAGAGCCGAACATCCCAAGATAGTCGTCTCTAAGCTGGAAGGCCAAACCAAGCGAGGATGTGAAATCTCTAAGATTCTTAATCTCTTCAGTATTATTATCATCGGTATTGAGGGCGATTTTAGCGCCGGCTATTGCTGAGAAATTCAAAAGAGAAGAAGTTTTCATGTGGAGCATTCTTTCAACTTCATCATAGTCAATATTCCTAATGTCTCTGTAAGATAATGCCACATCAATTGCTTCGCCTGATATGAGTTCTCTTGAAAGAGTTTCTACCATATCTCTGCAAATAGAATTGACTACATTTGGCGCAACTCCAAGAGATGCAGATTTGAGAACTAAATTTACTGCCCATGATTGTTGAAGGTCGCCTGCAAGTATGGCCATATCTATCCCAAACTTTCTGGCTTTACCTGAAGTTAGGTTATGTTTGATTTTGCCTTGCGCCTCAAGCGCCTTATGAGCTGTAGGTATTCCTCTTCTAACTTCATCCACATCTATGATATCATCATGAACGAGCGTCCAATTGTGATAAACTTCTGCGGCGCAAGCGGCGTATAGCGCTTTTTCTATGTCGCCGCCAAGAAGTCCGCATGACCATAGAGTCAGGACGGGCCTAAGCCTTTTGCCTCCGAGAAGTGGGTAGCTCATAACAGCTTCCCTGAGTTCTTCCGGTTCGATGGTTGATGGAAAATCATCGAATTTAAGTGTTTCAGTTATTTTCTCTGAAATAATTTTTATTTCGTCAAAAATCTCCATAATGCTATCTCCCTTTTATTATTTTAGATAATTCTGATAAAATTCCTACATTGTTAGTATCGCAGTCCAAAATAGCCTCTATAAGTTGAAAAGTTCCGCGGGTTTGAAAAGCTTTATTCAGCGCTGCTTTGAGTTCTTTTTTCGTTTGAACTCTATAAGGTGTTCCGCCCAAGTCTTCGGCTATTTTAGCATAATTAAGCTCGCTTATCGAGTTAAAGCTTGCTTCTGTTTTTATTGCGTTCAGGATGCCCCATGAAGAGTTGTTGAAAACTACCACGATAGGATCCAAACCATATTTTCTGCAGTTGCACAGCTCCCATCCTGTCATTTGGAAGTCTCCGTCGCCGAGAAGGATTAAAGGCCTTTGCGCGCTTGAAGTCTGGATTCCTAACCCTGCAGGAACGGCATACCCCATGCTTCCATAGAACCATGGAGCAAGAATTTTATCAGCATCTATGCGCATTGACGATATAAGCGAATCTCCGATGTCAACTGCTAAAGGAAGTTTGCCGTATTTTGCAAAGGCATCATTTATCCCCCTAATTATGTCGTATGAGGATATTGGCTCTTCTGTTTCAGCTAGGTTCGAAGGGTAAACTTCTTCTAATTCGAGGTGCTTTACTCTGGTCAAAGAGAATGTTTTTTTGCTTAAATCATCAACGAAGTCTTTAATGTGAATGCCTTTGTAAGTGAGTGAATTGATCTCAAGTTGATTGTCAGAAACAAAGATGGTGCTTTTACCTTTGAACTCCTCCAATGTCGGCGAAAAGTTAGCATCAATCGGGATCGCGCCAAGCATCAGGATAGCATCAGATTCTGTTACTATGGTTGATATGTTGTTATCGCCGAGTCTGCCTTTGTAGCATGGTACTTGACTGATGTTTCTGCTCATAAGACAAGTTAGGTAATTAGAGCCTATAGATTTTGCTATTTTTAAGGCTTTAGCTTCCAATCCAAATCTTTCGAGTTCATAGCCCAATAGGATGAGCGGGTTTTTGGCTTCTTGGAGTATTCGAATAGTTTTATCTACAAGTGAAGGCGTTTGAGGATTTGAATATAAATTATCTTCTGCAAAGCTTAATGGGGTTTTTTCGGACAGCGCATTGTAGAGATCGCCAGAGATTTCGATGTAAACAGGCCGTGAATGTTTCAAACAGCTCTCCAATACTTTTGAGATCTCATCCGGTGCTCTTTCTATATTGTCTATACGAACTTGATCGCATGTAATATTCTTGAAAACTTCAAACTGAGCTTCGGGGGACTTGAGCTCATGATGCATACGGAGTTTTTTGCTGACTGATTTGTAAGCAGGTGAACCAGAAAGCACGACGATTGGAACTCTTTCGGCATAGGCGCCTGCTATTGGATTTACGATATTAAGCGCTCCGGCTCCGTAAGTAACGCAGGCAACCGAAATTCTTTTATTAAACCTGGCTGAACCATCAGCTGCGAAACCTATGGCAGGTTCGTGTGAAAGGGTATATAAAGGTAGAATTTTTGAATCCTGAATCGTCCGAAAAATACTAATAACATAATCTCCG
Organism: Lentisphaerota bacterium; assembly: GCA_037127655.1. Lineage (GTDB taxonomy): Bacteria > Verrucomicrobiota > Lentisphaeria > Victivallales > GWF2-38-69 > GWF2-38-69. Next base: position 1,521 of record JBAXXY010000146.1, on the reverse strand, counting down.
GGGATTCCGTAAATTTCCCCGGCTCCATGATCTTTAAGAGTTAGAAGCAGTTGTTCTATAAGGGTTGCCATAGAATTTCAATTTCAAAGATTATGCTTAATTGGAATTTGGTACTTATAAAGAAGTAGTTTCATTATATAATGATGATTCTAATCTTAAAACAAAAATTATCAACAGCGCCAGTCGATGAGAATTGATATAGGTAGTTTTGTTGATGTAAAATGGGCTTGGAGTTTTGTAAAGTCTTGTCTTGTGAGCAATTGTAAAGTAACGATAGTTAATGTATCTAAAGAACGGGAGTATTAGATATGATTTGCAACGAATTATGGGATCCGAAAAGCATAGTAGTAGTCGGGGCCTCAAACAATGTCGAAAAGCCTGGCGGGAAAGTCCTTAAAAATCTGATTGACGGAAATTACAAAGGCAAACTTTTCTGCGTCAATCCAAAAGAAAGTATTATCCAGGGAGTCAAGTCTTTTCCTTCAGTAGAAGATATCCCGATAGTCGATTTGGCTATAATAGCAATTGCCGCTGATTTTATTCCCGTATCTGTGGAAATTCTTGCACATAAAAAGTCAACAAAGGCATTTATAATCATCTCAGCAGGGTTCAGCGAGGAAGGACATAAAGGCGCTGAACTTGAAAAAAGAATTGTCGAAACAATAAACAGCGTAAATGGAACACTTATCGGTCCGAACTGCACAGGTGTTTTGACAACAAATTATCAGGGGATTTTTACTCTCCCGATACCAAAACTTCATCCGAAAGGCTGTGATTTTATCACATGTTCGGGAGCAACAGCATGTTTCGTACTAGAATCGGGAATTCGGAAAGGCTTAATGTTTTCCAGAATCGTGGCGGTAGGCAACAGCGCGCAGACTGGCGTTGAAGAAGTCCTCGAATATCTTGATGAGTCTTTTGATCCTGAGAAAGATTCAAAGGTAAAAATTCTCTATATTGAAAATATATCGAAGCCATTAAAACTTCTCAAGCACGCCTCATCTCTTATTTCCAAAGGATGCAGAATCGCCGCTATCAAAGCCGGCTCATCAGAAGCTGGTAGCAGGGCTGCTTCCTCCCATACTGGAGCTATGGCAAGTTCAGACCTGGCTGTAGATACTTTATTTAGAAAGGCAGGTATCATCAGATGCTATGGCAGAGAAGAACTTATAACAGTGGCTTCAGTTCTGACTTATTCTGAATGTACCGGAAATAATTTTGCTATAATTACCCATGCCGGTGGTCCCGGAGTGATGCTTACTGATTCACTATCAAAGGGAGGATTGAATGTGCCTCTTTTGAATAAAGAAATAGGTAAAGAACTTCTGACAAAACTCTATCCTGGCTCGTCAGTTGCTAATCCTATAGATTTCCTTGCCACAGGAACAGCAGAACAGCTTGGAATTATTATGGATTTCGTAGATAAGAGATTTGATGAGATAGACGCAATGGTGGTGATTTTCGGAACTCCTGGACTATCTAAAATTTTTGATGTATATGATGTTCTTGATAAAAAAATAA
>JBAXXY010000145.1:0-6832 GCA_037127655.1 Lentisphaerota bacterium | reverse complement strand
GTATATCTTCAATAATAGACAGCGTTAATTTCAAGGATTTAGCTGCGGAAGCTTCGAAAAAAAGAAATGAAGAAAATTTGAACTACTGCATTTAATAAAGGTTAAACTATGGCGGAAAAACACTACAGGAGCATACTTAAGGCTATTTCATGGAGAACAGTCGGTACATTAGACACTATGCTTATCTCATTTTTAATCACAGGGAATTTTACATGGGCTATCTCCATAGGCGCCGTAGAACTTTTCACTAAGATGTTTTTGTATTATATGCATGAAAGAATATGGAATAAGATAAAATTAGGCAGACTGAAACCTGAAGAAATTGAATATCAAATATAAGGATAATAATATGATGTCGTTAGAAAAAATTAAAGCTTTGCAAGTTGAGTTTGAGGATAAATCGCCAGAGGAGATTCTAGAATGGGCGCTTGGTGAATTTGGAGTGTCCAATATTGCTTTGGCGTCGAGTTTAAGCATTGAAGACCAGGTCATAGCCGATATGCTTTTCAAGTCGGATAAGAATGCTCAGGTATTTACTTTGGATACAGGCAGACTGCCTCAAAGTACATATGATGTGATTGAATTAAGTAGAAGGAAGTACGGCATATCGATCGAGATGTTATTTCCTGATTCCGACAGTGTGCAAAATATGGTTAAAGAAAACGGTCCGAATCTCTTTTTTGAGAATGTAGAGAAAAGAAAGCTGTGCTGTTCTATCCGCAAAGTAGAACCTTTGAAGAAGAAACTCTCCTCGCTCAAAGCGTGGATCACCGGACTCAGAAGAGATCAGTCTGTGACAAGGACGGATGTTAAGGTTATCGAGTGGGATGAGACATTCAATATAGTAAAAATCAATCCTCTTGCCGACTGGGAAGAGGTGGATGTCTGGGATTATATCAGAGCAAATAGAGTTCCTTACAACAAGCTTTACGACTGCGGTTATGCTAGTCTTGGATGCGCTCCATGCTCCAGACCCATAAGAAAGGGCGATGATGTCAGGTCAGGACGCTGGTGGTGGGAATCAGCTCAAAAGAAAGAATGCGGGCTTCATCTTAAAGATGGTAAATTACTCAGGAAGGATTAGAAAATGGATCACTTGGAAAAACTTGAAGCCAAAAGTGTTTATATCCTTAGAGAGGCTTATCGGGAATTTAAAAGTCTCTGCATGCTCTGGTCTATTGGTAAGGACAGCACAGTGCTTTTGTGGTTGGCCAGAAAAGCATTTTTCGGGCATGTGCCAATCCCGCTAGTTCACATTGATACTCATTATAAGATTCCTGAAATGATAGAGTATAGAGACAAACTTGCCCTCGAATGGAATCTTAATATGGTTTACGGAGAAAATAGAGAGGCTCTGGATAAAAAACTAACCTTTCCAGACGGAAAAGTTGATAGGTTAACCTGCTGTAAAAATCTAAAAAGCGAAGCGCTTAAACACACACTCTCCGGTGATTGGCTCCGCTACAGAATGGATCATCAGAAAAAACATTATGTACCCGATCCAAATAAAGAACCATACACTGGAGTGATTGTCGGGGTCAGAGCAGACGAAGAGGGAAGCCGCTCCAAAGAAAGATATTTTTCCCCAAGAGACAAAACTAATGAGTGGGATATTGGAGATCAGCCGCCAGAATTCTGGAATCAATTCAAGACCGATTTTGCACCCGGTACTCACATAAGAATCCATCCGCTCCTAGATTGGACGGAACTCAATATCTGGGAATACATCGAGAGAGAAAACATCCCGACTGTATCACTTTATTACAATCAGGGTTCCGGCAAGAGATATCGTTCGCTCGGATGTTATCCATGCACTCACAGCGTTGATTCGGAAGCCAGAAATGTAAGAGATATTATTGAGGAACTCAAGAGCGGGAAATTTGCAAATATTGCTGAACGCTCCGGCAGAGCTCAGGACAAAGAAGATGGTGGTGGTTTGGAAACGCTAAGAAGAGAAGGATATATGTAAGTTATGATTAGTCGCGAACAGATGAATATTGTTATAGTTGGTCATGTTGACCACGGTAAAAGCACTGTAATAGGTCGTCTTCTGGCTGATACAAATTCATTGCCAGAAGGCAAGCTCGACAGCATCAAAGCTCTTTGCAAAAGGACGGCTAAACCTTTCGAGTATGCATTCCTGCTCGATGCCCTCAAGGATGAACAGTCTCAAGGGATTACGATTGATATAGCCAGATGTTTCTTTAAGTCTGAAAAGAGAGATTATATCATACTTGATGCTCCGGGACACATAGAATTTCTAAAGAATATGGTTACAGGAGCGGCTCATGCTGAAGCGGCTCTTCTGGTGATAGATGCGGCTGAAGGAATTCAGGAGAACTCCAAGAGACATGGGTTCATGATTTCCATGCTGGGAATAAAACAGGTCTCCATCATTGTTAACAAGATGGATCTTGTGAACTATGATGAGAAAGTCTTCGACTCAATAAAGGAAGAGTACACAGATTTCCTGAGACAGATCAATGTCAAACCTGTAGGCTTCATTCCAATAAGCGCTTTTCAGGGCGATAATATGATTGGCAAGTCGCCGAATACTCCTTGGTACCAGGGGAATAGTGTTCTGGAACAGGTTGATGCTTTCAAGAAGAGCGAAAGCCTTGAAAATAAGCCTTTCCGTCTTGGGGTTCAGGATATTTACAAATTTACTGAGAAGGGTGACGACAGAAGAATAGTAGTAGGCACCATTGAGACAGGTAAAGTGTCTGTAGGGGATGAACTTATTTTTCTTCCATCAGGAAAAAAATCTAAAGTAAAATCCATTGAAGGCTTTAACACCAAACCCAAACTTACAGCAATGCCATTCGAGGCAACCGGTTTGACTCTCGAGACACAAATTTACATTAAGCCAGGCGAACTTGCAGCAAAAACCTCGGAACTTAGACCGCACCTTAGCGACACATTCAAGGCAAATATTTTCTGGGTAGGCAGAGCTCCGATGATAAAGAACAAAACTTATAAACTAAAGCTCGGAGCGACTAAACTTCCTGTTAAACTCATTGACATTGTCAGTGTGCTTGATGCATCTGAGTTATCTACAGTTAAGAACAAAAAAGAGATTGAACGGCATGATGTGGCTGAGTGTATTTTTGAAACGAATAAGCCCATAGCCTTTGACCTTGTAAGCGAGATTGAAGCTACCAGCCGTTTTGTAATTGTGGATAATTATGAAATTGCCGGCGGCGGAATAATTATTGAGTCTTCATCCAGCGATTCAAACTCACTAAAAAATTACATAAAAGCCAGGGAAAATATCTGGGAAAAAGGCTCAGTATCCTCTGAAGAGAGAGCCAGGGAATACACTCACAAGAGCAAATTCATAGTTCTTGCAGGGATGAAGGGTTTGAGAAAGAGAGAAATAGCTAAAACTTTGGAGAAAAGGCTTTTTGTCAGTGGGCACAAGGCTTTTTATCTTGGCATATCCAATATTGCCCTTGGACTTGACGCTGATTCTATAGACAGACCTAACAATCCCGACGATCACATCAGGATGGTCGGAGAGCTTGCAAGAATTATGACGGAGTCGGGGCAAATATTTATCACAAGCATATCTAATTTAGATGACTACGACTTGGAAAGACTCAGGCTTCTTAATGAACCATATGAGATACTGGTTATTAATATCGGAGAAAATAACTTTGACAAGTATCGAGTCGATCTTGAATTAGAAGCATCATTAACAAAGGAAGAATCAGTCGATAAGATATTTAGGCTCCTTGTTACTAAAAAAATTCTTGAAGAATACATTATTTGAGGATAGAATTAGCTGAAATTAAACAACTAATATTTTCCGCGTTTAGCCATAATAATGATTTCTCTTTATAAGAAAGACCTGTCCTCCTCTTTAAGTGAAAGGGAAGGCTTTTTAAAAAACCTGCCTGAGATTGATACAGAGCATATTCTTCTTTCTACATGCAACAGGGTCGAACTCTATTTCGGGGATGGAGCAGCTCATGAGAGTGTAGCAAATCATCTTTTTAGAGTTGCTTCCGGACTGGATTCTGCATTGCTCGGAGAAAATGCGATTCTAGGACAGCTTAAGGATGCTTATTCCGGCGCGCTTCAGAATAAAACAGTGTCAAAAGGACTGAATATCCTTTTTCAGAAAGCTATTGCTGTTGGTAAAAGAGTTCGTTCCGAAACTAAAATTGGACAAGGTGCTATGTCGCACAGTCTGGCAGTACTCGAAATATTGCTTCGCAACGGATATAAGATTGGGGATTTAAAGTTCCTCATTTTAGGTATGAGCAATATCAATATGGATGTAATCCGTTATCTGACTAAAAAGGGCGGACGGACGATATTTGTGGCAAATAGAACTTTTCAAAAAGCAGAAGCTTTAAGCAAAGAGTTGAACTGCGAAGCCGTTAGATTTGACAATTTCTATGATGTCCTGGACGAAGTAGATGTTGTGATTTCAGCAACGGCGGCTCCCCATTTGATCCTAAGAAAAGAAAATTACTGCGTGAGTAGAAAGCAGATGATTTTCGACCTTGCTGTCCCCAGAGACATAGATCCTGGGATGTCGGTCTTTCCAAATGTGATACTGTATAATATTGAAGACATAGAAAGACAGATAGATAACAATGTCGAAGAGAGAACGAAAGAAATTATTATGGCTGAGAGGATAATCAAGGAAGAGTATTCCAAATATTACCAGAAGTGTGTCAGGTAGGGTCAGATCTCCGAGCTGACCGCTAAAATAAATCAACGGCGCCCTCAGCGAGGTTCGCCCTACCATAAGGATAACAATCAATATGAATAGAAATAAGTCAGAAGAAATATTTAACCTTGCCAAAAAAGTCATGCCGGGCGGAGTTAATAGCCCTGTCCGTTCTTTTAGAGAAATAGGCATATCTCCACCGATAATATCAAGGTCAGAAAGTTCGTATCTTTTTGATGTTGACGGAAATAAATATCTGGATTTTTGCAATTCATGGGGAGTTCATATTCTCGGGCATGGGCATCCTAATGTGATTGATGCCGTCGATAAAACTCTTAGAAATGGCGTATCATACGGCGCTTGTGCTGAAATTGAATACAAGATGGCGCAGAAAATTGTATCGTGTTTCCCTTCTATGGAGAAAGTCAGATTTGTGAGTTCAGGGACAGAAGCAGTGATGAGCGCTATCAGGCTTGCCAGGGCTTTTACAGGACGGAAAAAAATAGTAAAATTTGATGGATGCTATCACGGCCATTCTGATTCGCTTCTGGTTAATGCCGGATCAGGCGTGACGCATTTGCCTCAATCCAGTTCACAAGGTGTTCTTCCTGAATTTGTGGAACACACAATCAGCATCCCATTCAATGATCAAAGCGCTATTGGAGAAACATTTAAAAGGCACGGCAAAGATATTGCCGCAGTGATAGTCGAGCCAATTCCTGCGAATATGGGAGTTATCCTTCCTGAAGAAGGTTACCTTCGTTTTCTGAAGCATTTTACTAAAGCAAATGGAGCCTTATTGATTTTTGATGAAGTGATTACAGGGTTTAGACTTTGCTTTGGCGGAGCACAGAGTTTATATGCAGTGGAACCTGATATATCTACTCTTGGCAAAATTATCGGAGGCGGTTTTCCAGTCGGAGCATTCGGAGCAAGGGCTGAAATAATGGATTTGCTTGCGCCAATGGGCAGTGTCTATCAGGCGGGGACATTATCAGGAAACCCTGTAGCTTTAGGAGCTGGTTTGGCAGTTCTGAACAAACTTTCTGAATCTGATTTCTATACTAATTTAAATCAGAAAGCATTGGCTTTTTATGATGCGCTTGAGCCTATTCTGGAGAAGATGGGAGCAAGCCTTGGTTACTGCGGGTCAATGTTTACAATATTTATGACTGAAAAGGTGCCAACTAACTATGCTGAAGCTAAAAAATGCGACAGTAAGAAGTTTGCTCAATTTTACATCAAACTTTTGGATAAAGGTATTTATCTTTCTCCGGCTCAACTCGAGGCTAATTTTGTGTCGTCTGTAATGAACGAAAGCCAGCTTTCCATGGTTATCGACAGCATTTCAAAACAATAGAAATAGAACAATAAATATCCTGGAGTATTATGGATTCGAATAACAATTTGAGAGTAATCGTCGTTTCAGCTATTGGCGGTGTTTTGGAATATTATGATTTCGTGGTATTCATACTCTTTGCTAATATAATTTCACAGGTATTTTTCCCGGCTCACGAATCGGAATATCTAGCTTTGGCAGCTACATACACATTTTTTGCTGTCGGCTATTTTGTCAGACCTATCGGCGGAATAATCCTGGCTCATTTCGGAGACAGATACGGACGGAAGAAAATTTTTCTTCTTACAGTATTTCTCATGGCTATTCCTACTTTTCTTATCGGTTTAATTCCGACATACGCAAGCATTGGGTTGATTGCTCCTATTTTACTGCTTTTGATGAGGATTTGCCAGGGATTGGCTATGGGTGGGGAGATACCAGGCTCTAGCGTGTTTGTTTACGAACACATGACAAGAAACCTGAAATGTTCCGGCATATCATATCTCATTGCCGGGCTTTTCGGCGGCATCCTTCTTGGCTCAATTATAGGCAGCATCATAACAAAATCGCTGTCAAATGAATCACTTATGGTTTGGGGGTGGAGAATACCTTTTCTTCTTGGCGGCCTTCTAGGAGTAGTCGGCATGTATCTTAGGAGTAAACTGACTGAAACTCCTATATTTATGGATATTCAGAAGCACAATAAACAGCCCAAAATGCCAATCGGCGAAATTCTGAAAAATCACAAATGGAGCGTAATTGCAGGAATATGCACTACTTTGGCTCTGGCCTCTACTGTTACTACTTACTAT
>JBAXXY010000144.1:0-6880 GCA_037127655.1 Lentisphaerota bacterium | reverse complement strand
ATAACTGCAGTTGTTTCTGTTGGCATTTCTTCCTGCGGGGAATGGCCACATTCGGGAAAAATGACAAGCTCAGCCTTTAAGTCATCCCTGAATATATACGAATCAGTAACATTAATTACTTCATCTTCTTCGCCCCAGATAACAAGTGATGGGATTTGAAGCTGTTGAATTTTCTGTCTGAAAAATTTTTCATTTGCTATGCCGATATGCTTTGCGGCGGAAATAAGGCAGTTTCTGTAATTTTCAAAACTTAATAACTTGCTGTATTCCAGAAGAGTTTCTTCAGTTATTTTATCCTTATCGTAAAAAATCTGCAAAAGCACATATAGCGCTAGATTTCTATCATCAACTATCTTAAGCATGGGATTACTGGGCGAGAAAGCAGAAATCTCTTCTACAAAACCAGGCATTCTCTCGAATAAACCTGCGCTGTCAATAAGAATCAACGCTGAAACTATTTTTCTAAATTCTTCATCAAACAAACTCAAAACCGAAATTTCTCCGCCCATTGAATGCCCTACTAGAATTATATCAGTCAAACTTAGTTTACTGATGAACTCTTTAACTATAATAGATTGATCGAATGGAGAGAGATTGTCATCGCAGATCTTTTCTGAATAACCAAACCCTTTAAGGTCTAATGTAACGAACCTGTAATTTTGGGGAAGGTTTTCAATAAGCTTAAACCAGGTGTAGGAGAAAGAAGCAAATCCGTGCACAAAAACAATGGGTCTTCCGGAGCCGGAATCGGTGTAGGCAATGTTGATATTATTGATTAATGTATATTTGTAGTCTTCTAGTTTCATATTAAATAACGATTCTAGCTAAAAAATGCTAGAAAGACCAGCAGTTAAAAAGCAAAAGCCGCAATTTTTTCAAATCGCGGCTTTAGTTCTGAAAATTAATTAGTTTCCATTAACATTATAGTTCGAGATCTGGGGACATGAAGTAGGTACGCCGGGGTTGCCCTTATTAAAGTTGACAATAAGTCCGTAGTAATTGCCGTACATTCCCTGGCCGTTTGTTGTCAGGTCTGCTACTCTGAGAATTGTAATTCCTTCGTAGTAGCTATTAGTCATAGCGTAGCAGATATTTGCCCATTGTCCGCCGCCATAAGTAGCATTCTTTAAAGGAGTTCCCTGCAACGGGCTTCCTGACCAGCTCCAGCCTGTATTTGGAGCAAGAGCATTTTCTCCCTTGATTATTAACCCGATTTGATGGGCTTGCTGTCCTACGCAGTAAACCAATGTAGCCGACCAGCTGTAACCTTGCGAAGAAACATCATCATTAGATTGCTCAAGACAGGTGAAATAAAGCTGGACAAGGTGATTAGTAGTATTATTAGGATCAGTATTCATGTTGTAAACCATCTGCATAATACCCGAATAGTCATTTCCGCAGTTTGCATTAGAGAAAGGACTTGGACCGCAACCATAATCATACACATCAGACTGGAAAGTCGAAGGAATCAGACCTGCGCAAATTTCAGCTGATCTTGGAATTGTTGTACTTCCCATCTGCCATGAAATTCCTGGGATTTTAATTTCAACCACTGCATTCTTCATTGCGCCACTGCTGTTTCCCATAGCAACCAGAGCATCAGTGATCATCTCTTTTCCGTGTTCTATAAGAGATTGATTATACCAGTTTATAAAGTCCTGAGCATATTGAGGTCTGGGAGTTTGTACGGCGTATGAAAAGAAAGCATCTCCGTTTGTAGGAGGAGTAACAGCGCTGAATGATGAAAGGCTTGTGGCCCATGCCTTGTTAAGAGCGGCGATTGTGCCGTATTTTGTCTGCATCGCGTTCTGGAAAGCTGATATGGCATTAGCCGAATAGCATTGGAGGAAACCTCTTGAAGGCCAACCGTATCCGATGTTGTAAGTTTTTCCGCTGACTGTCGCTGAATAAGAGTCGTAAGAAGGGAATCTGCATTCGCCTGCAGGTCCGCAGCTTATATTAATTGCCTGGATATCACCGGCAAAACCGTTATTATTAACAAATGTGACGAATGACTCGATGAATTCCTGATACTGTTCATGAATTCCGCTGTCATTGGACGCCCACATTGAAACGATCTCTGGATTGCCGTATGCGGACTCCTGAGCCGGAGTCAGAACTGTGTTTACTGTGTGAGATGGTATTGTCGGATTTAGAGGATAGGCAGTGCCTGCGCCATTTGTATAGAGTTGTTCGCTGATGTATTTACCACCATTTCCAGTTAACGACCAAATCCATGATGGAAGTGGAATATTTACATCATCGCCTACATTTCCGCCGCACTGGTGGAAAGACATAATAGCCTGAATCTTAAGTCCGGCGCTGGATATCATTGAAAAAACATTTTGATAATCATTCCAAACGAATTCCTGATCTCCCTGACCTTCTACCATTCCCCACCATACATCCACGCTTACTGCATCAGTTCCGGCGGCTTTAGCGGCGGCTATTTGTCCTTGAAAAGCATTTATCTGTTGCTGATATGCGGCTTTATTTGCGGGAGTCAGTGTACCGCCATTTATATAATCCTGATTTGTTCTTATAGAATAAAGCCAAGCCGGAAGAGCCAAAGGGGCCATCACATTGAATGTGTCTGAACTTGCTGCAAATATCGTAATTGATACGAAAAGCAGTAGCGCCGTTGTTAGTCTTTTAAATAACTTGTTGAACATGTAAAACTCTCCCTCTTTTATTTTTATATTTTTTTAAAATTAACTGATTTTATTAATTTTAATGAAAAAGTGAAAAGAAGCAATAGTTACAGCAGATTTTTCTGGAGAAAGGATATGGAAGTTTGCCAACAGCTTTCCCAGTCTTCAGGGAGCATGAAATGGCCTGAATCAGGGTATTCCTTGTAGAGAAATCTTTCTTTGTAAGTTCTGTATCTTTTTTTCAGCATGGAATGAAGACGAATGGTTTCCTTATTGGATATGTATTGGTCTTTAGAAGCATTCAAAGATATAAGGCAGGTTTTGGCATAAGACTTCAAGTAGTCTTTAGTTTCATAGGCGCAGAATTTAGGAGTTCCTAAAATAGCAACTGCGCACCGGATACTTTTTGCAATCGAAAGAGCCTTGTAAACAATTAGCGCCCCCATAGATATTCCGAGAATTCCGATGCTTTTATCTTGTAAGCCGAATTTTTTATCAAGGAATTCTACAATGGATGGTAACTCCAATGCCGTCTCATTTACAGCTTTGAGCATATTTTCAATCATATTGGGGCTGTCGTGAGAGAAAAGGTCTTCGAAGTTTGGATATTTTCTTTCTCCATGACCGACATTGTCAATACCGATTGCCATAAACCCGGCATCCGCCAGACTTGATAGTTCTTTGGCGTGGATCTCTTTCGATGACGAAGATCCATGGTACATAATAACTGCCTGTTTAAGCTTAGCTTTGTTTAGATCATCGCAAGCGTAAAGAACAGCAGGTATAGATCCGATACGGAATTTTTCTATAATCATTGGCTTATTTATTCGAACCGCCCATACTGAAGCCTGCCGCGATATACTTCTGAGCAATGAAGTAGAGAATTATCGGCGGGATTGTATAGAGCGTTGAGAATGCTGCCAGAGTTCCATAAGTGACCATTCCATATTGAGTAAAGAACTGGTAGATAGTTACGGCAGGCGGCATCTTTTCAGGCGAATTCAAGAGAATAAACGGAACGAAGAAGTTTCCCCATCCGCCCGTAAATACCATGATAAATACTGTAAATATTCCCGGAAGCATAAGAGGTGTCACAATAGTAAGCAAACTCCTCATTTTGGAAGCGCCGTCTATCCATGCTGACTCCTCGATGTCAACAGGCACTGAATCCATGAAATTCTTCATCATCCAGATGGCAAACGGGAATCCTGTAGAAGCCATAAAAATCGTTGTAGCAACCAAAGAATCAGTCATTTTCAAATAGAAGAAGAGTTGATACACTGGAACCATCAACGCCATTATCGGCAGTCCTGTCAGAAAGAGCAAAGAGATCATAAATGATCTTTTTGCCTTGAAGTTGAATCTCGATAGAGGGTAGGCAGCAAAAAGAGACAGCACTACCACTATAATTGCCTGACCAAAAGCAATCCAGAATCCATTCAAAAAGGATCTCATTGTAGCGCTGTCTGTCAGGACATGCTTGAAGTTATCCAGCGTTACATCTGGTATCTTTAAAGCCAGGGTGGCCTCTTTGTCCAATGAGGCAAACACCATCCATATAAAAGGAAGAATAAAGAGGATGGCTATAACTGCCAGGGTAATATAACTTGTAATTATACTTGTTTTTGATACACGCATCTTTTATTTTCCTAAATTTCGCTTTTTAATAGTTTGATATAGAACAAGCTTATAACTATTCCGATTACCAGCATAAAGAGCGAAATAGCTGTTCCGTACCCTATCTGATAGCTTACGAACGCCTGTTTGAACATAAATATAGGCAGAGTCTGAGTAGCCATTCCAGGTCCCCCGCCTGTCATTGCATAAACCAATCCGAATGCGCCTATTGTCTGCAAGGTAATCAGGATTATGTTTGTGACAACTGTATTTTTTAGCATCGGGATAATTATATGGAAGAGCCTCTGAAAAGCATTTGCCCCATCAACTACTGAAGCTTCTTCGACTTCTGATGGAATATTCCCCAGTGCAGACTCGAAAACCATCATAGAGAAAGCCGTTCCTTTCCAGATATTTGCTATTACTATGCTGACCATCGGGAAAGAAAGGAGCCATGCTACAGGATCCAAACCTATTTTAGATAAAAACATATTTAGTGTGCCGTCATAGTCGAGATATGAAATCCAGATAAATGATGCCACAATCTCAGGCGCAACCCATCCTGCAAGTACGCTTATGCCGAAAATTCTGCGGGCATTCTTGCTCTTGCCTTTCATCAGATAAGCTAAAAGGAATCCGAGAACCTGCTGACCGATAATAGCCGAAGCCACAAGGAAGATGATAGTTTTAATCAAACTTGTCCTAAATCCAGGGTCGGTAAACATATTAATGAAGTTCTTAAATCCTACAAATGTAGTGTGGGTTGATGCCGCTCCGACCAAAGTCATATCCGTAAATGAGAAATAGAGAGTGATCAGAATCGGTCCCAGAAAGAATAGGCACATCAATAACATTGACGGAAGAAGAAATGTTATGATTGTCTTCGTTTGTGTTTTTCTATTTTGAGCCACGGTTAGAATTCCTTATATTGTAAGTAGAAGAAGCGGACAGAAGCCTGCTTCTTCTAGTTTTTTAGTTCTTGTATGGCAGGCTTACAACCTTGTCTTTGCCTACAGCTCTTGTAACATTGTCTGCATACTGAGTCATAGCTTTTTCAGGAGTTAGCTGCCCTGTAGCTACTGACTCAACTGCCTGTTGAAGCGCCATTGACACTGATGGGTAACTTTCGGCCGCAGGTCTGAACTGAGCAAAGTCAAGGAATGAAGTAGCAACTTTGAGAGCTTCAGGATAATCAGTCATTTCTGATACATCTTTTCTAGTCGAAAGATTTCTTACTGCTTTTACATAATTAAGAAGGTTGTTTTTATTTAAGGCAAACTCTATAAAGTTCAGAGCTGCTTCCTTGTTTTGAGACTTTTGACTTACTGCAAGACACCATCCGCCAGACATAGTTATATGTCCTGGAGCTTGTCCAAACTCAGTAGGCATGGCAGTCATCTGGTATAGCTTGGCTATGTCAGGGTGCTTATCGTACCATCCGCCTGACACCCAGTTTCCATCAAGGATTATTGCTACTTTCTGTTTTGGAGCGAGATCTTCTACGACTTTATTGCCGTATTGAGAATTTATAGCAATTGCCACATTAGGTCCAAGCTTTTCATCTTGATAAACAGTCTTGATAAACTTTAATGAGTCTAATAGTCCCTGGCTTGTAATAATCCATTTGCCGTCTTTGTAAAGGGTATCATTTGTGCCGTAGAGAAACATTTCAGCTGTCTGCATAGATGTGCCTTCTCCTGTAGCTCCGACAGCAAAAGAAAGAGCGGAAACTCCTTTAACTTTTTCTTTGATAGTTCTTGCGGCGCTTAGAATATCTTCCCAATTTTTTGGGCTCCATGGAGTGGCTATTCCGGCCTTCTTGAAAATATCTGTATTGTAGTAGAGACCGCGGGTATCGGTTGACAATGGCAGAGCGTAAATTTGTCCGTCAAGGGTCATTGCATTTTGCAAGCTTGGGAAAAAATTGCTCCATTCGTTCCAATCTTTAACTTTTGGAAGCGGGGCAAGTATTCCGGCATTTACATCGTTTCTAAGCATAAAACTGTCTTCGAAAATGACATCTATATTAGTGTCTGTTTTGAGCATCAGAACTAGCTTTGTGTAGTAGTCACTTTCTGCTCCACCGATTATTTGTAATTTGACTTTTATGTCAGGATTTGCTTTTTCATAATTAGCCACAACAGTTTTGAGCCATGGCTCTACAAGCGGGTCATGCTTTAAAACGACTGTAACTTGTTTAGCGTCAAGCGCTGTTGCACTAATAGCTAGCCCGAACATCGCCATGGCAGCCATAGATTTAAAGAACCTTTTCATCTACTTCATCTCCCTTTACATTTTTTAAAAATTAAGTACGATTATCAGTGTAATAAGAAACTATTATTCGCTCAATAGGATGAATGCATATTTTTCAAAATTTTCTTCGAATTTGAAGGCGAAGCTTATGTTAGCCTGACAGCATTATATATAGCTGAGGCTATTGCCGTCATGCCATTCTTGAATGGATGGACTCCGTCGGCATCAAAATTTTCTTCCATGTTTTTTGTGGCTTGATGAACATCTATGAAGAATATATTTGAGTTCATAACTTTGAAGTGATTATAGATTTCTGGAATGGTTGGATTAACTTCGCTTTTTATCACATTGGCTGAGAT
>JBAXXY010000143.1:0-6889 GCA_037127655.1 Lentisphaerota bacterium | reverse complement strand
ACAAAGAATGAATATCTAATGCTCCTGAAAAACTTGCCGCGGCTGCAAACCTTTCCGTCTAATGTTTTAATATCATCTCCATAAGCAAATGCTACTAAATACAAAAAAGTTAGAGAAGCTATAAGACAAGTTCTCATATTAATTTCCAATAGTTTACAATGATATCTGACCCTTAAAAATTTAGTTAAACTTTATCTGCCTCATAGACCAAACCTATTTTCATTCTGATTTCATCAAGTGTATTCATAAGCTCTAAAGACAGCTTGTGAGACATTATACTAGATTCAAGTTTTCCATTTTCTATAAGAGCTAAAAACTCTTTAATTTCATAATAGAAAGCATCGTTCTTTTCTGAACCAAGGTCTATAATTTCTCCACTTCTCATATGTATTTTAGCTGAAGACCCAATAGCTATTGCGTTTATAAGAATATTTCCATCTTCCCCTTGAATCTCGCTAGGAATTAATGAATTAGATATTTTTGAATAATGTACATCTCCAAGAAAATCATCATATTTAACAGAGATAGTGCCTAAAGCATCTACTCCTGTGTGAAGAAATTGAGCTTTTGCTGATAAATCACTACTTTTACCAAAGAGATATAGCATTGCAAATAAAGGGTAAATACCAATATCCACCAAACCTCCATTGGAAAACTCTCGTTTAAAAGCATTTTCTATTATGCCATTTTTAAAACTATCATACCGAGACGAGTATTGAGAATAGTTTAAGAATGCTCGTGTAATCTTCCCGATTTTACGAAGATGAATTTTAACATTTTGGATAATGGGCATGAAAGGCGTTTTCATAGCTTCCATAAGAAGTACATTGTTTTCTTTGGCGGCTTTTATCATAGCCTCTACCTCTTTGCTATTTGAAGCAAAGGGTTTTTCGCAGAGGATATGTTTTTTATATCCCATTAGTTTTATAGACTGTAAACAATGAAGAAAATTCGGGCTAGCAATATAAACTGCGTCAATATTTGAGTCTTTCCCAAGTTTATCTAAATCGGTATAAACTTTATTGCAAGAAAATTTTTCTCCAAAAAATAAACCTTTACTAAAATCTCTGGAATAAATAGCTTCCAAAAAAAAATTATTGAAGTTCTGTGCCGATTCTATAAATTCACTTACGATTTTTGATGTGCCTATAACGGCAAATTTTATCACAAAAAGCTTCCTTTCTTTAGGTCAAAAATACTCTTTCAGACATTGGTTCTACTCTGAACGGAAATACCACCGTTAATAATCTTAAAAATTGAAATGTGTATAGTAATAACTAGCTCACTCATCATCAATGAATATTTTCCGTAGATTCTAATGATTTTTAGCAAAAACTTTTAACCCTACGATTCCGAAAATTATTAATAACAGGCAAATAATCCTGGCTATCTCTTTAGATTCTCCTAAAAAAATCATCCCTATTATAACGACGCAAACAGCTCCTGTTCCGGTCCATACAGCATAGGCAGTACCTATTGGGATTGTTTTCATTGCTAAAGCCAAAAGCCATAAACTTAACCCCATTGTGACGACGACAAAAACACTCGGCCAGAGCTTGGTAAATCCTTCAGTATACTTGAGGCCAACTGCCCAACAACATTCGAATGCCCCTGCAATAAACAGTATTAACCAATCCATTATATTCTCCTATATTTATAAGTTAAGCAGATAGTGTAATTTTAATTAAGACTCTAAATCAGTTTACTTTTGCCTTCATCGAAAGGCTTATTCTTTTCTTCTTGATGTCGATTTCTATGACATGCACTTTGACTTTCTGCTGTGCCTTTAGTAATTCAGCCGGATTGGACACATAACGGTCAGCCATCTGACTGATATGCACAAGTCCGTCCTGATGTACTCCGATATCAACAAAAGCTCCGAAGTTCGTTACATTGGTTACAATCCCAGGCATTGTCATTCCTATTTTGAGGTCTTCTATTTTGTTTACTCCTTCAGAGAAAGAAAACGCTTCAAATTTCTGTCTCGGATCTCTTCCAGGCTTTTCCAATTCAGCCATTATGTCTTGAAGAGTAGGCATCCCAACCTTGTCGGTAATATATTTTTTTAAATCAATGCTCTTTCTGAGTTGAGGTTTTTCTACTAAATCTTTGAGTGAACATTTCAGGTCTGAAGCCATCTTTTGCACGATTTCATAGCTTTCAGGGTGAACACTGGAACTGTCTAGCGAATTTTCAGCGTCGTGAATGCGAAGGAATCCAGCCGACTGCTGAAAGGCCATACTGCCAAGCCGTGTAACCTTTTTTAGCTCTTCTTTTGAATTGAACCTTCCCTTAACAGTACGGTACTCTACAATGTTTTTGGCAAGCGCAGGGCCTAAACCTGACACATACTCTAAGAGCTCAATGCTTGCAGTATTGAGCTCCACTCCTACAGCATTAACGCAGCTTTCTACCGCAGACGAAAGTTCTTTTTTGAGTTTTCCCTGATCTACATCGTGCTGGTACTGACCGACTCCAATTGATTTCGGGTCAATCTTTACAAGTTCTGCCAAAGGATCCATCAGCCTGCGGCCAATCGAAACGGACCCTCTAACTGTTATATCGTGGTTGGGAAATTCTTTCCTGGCAGTTTCAGATGCTGAATAGATGGATGCACCGGATTCGTTAACCATTGCGATAATAATTTCTTTAGGCAAATTTAGTGAACGAATAAAAGTTTCTGTTTCCCTACCAGCAGTTCCGTTCCCTATAGCAATGGCTTCAGTCATGTATTTATAGCAGTAATTTCTAATTTTTTTCTCAACTTCTCTAATCTGTGAAGCAGAAGAGTTGAAAGGATAAACGGTATCGAAGTGCAGCAGTTCACCGCAAGGATTAAGGCAGACAAGTTTAACTCCTGTACGGAAACCAGGATCAAGCGCCATTACATTTTTATTGCCTAGAGGCGGCTGGAGCAGAAGATCTCTTAAGTTCTGTGAAAATATCTTTATGGAGTCTGCGTCTGCAAACTCCTTGAGTTCGTTGAGCATTTCTGTTTCAATAGACGGCAAGAGCAGCCTTTTATATGAATCTTCGATTGCCAAGGCCATTTGTTCTGCAGAAAGCGACCCTCCCTTTATGAACTTTGATTTCATGATGCTTAGCGTTATTTCCTCGGGAGCCCGGACTTTAATTGAAAGATAACCCTCATTACTTCCCCTTAATACTGCCAGAATTCTATGTGCCGGAATCCTTGTAATTTCCTCTTCATAATTAAAATAGTCTTCAAATTTAGATCCTTCTTCCTCCTTGGCTTTCTGAATTTTGGAATAAAGAACGCTTTTTGCCCTGAAGAGTTCCCGTAGCTCATTTTTACATGGGATATTTTCGGAAATCCACTCGGCAATAATGTCTCTTGCTCCATCAAGCACTTCTTCGATAGAGCCAAGGCCTTTTTCCTGATGGATAAACTTTTTTGCTTCGGCTATCAAATCAAATGGGAGCTGTTTAAATATTTTTTCCGCAAGCGGCTCAAGACCTTTTTCTCTGGCAATTGTGGCGCGCGTTCTCTTCTTTGGCTTGTAAGGCAGATAAATATCCTCAAGCTCCGTAAGAGAAACTGCCTGCATAAGCTTTTTCCCAAGGTCTACTGTAAGAAGGTCTCTTTCGGTAAGGGTTTTTGTAATTGCGCTTCTTCGTTTGTCCAGTTCAGCAAGCTGCTCGCTTAGATCTTTGATTCTGGATATAACAGTTTCATCAAGCGAGTTTGTTGCTTCTTTTCTGTATCTTGCAATAAATGCAATTGTTGCTCCTTCCTCAAGCAGTTTGATTACTGCTGATGTCTGGGAAACCCTTAACCCCAGTTCTCTGGTAATAATATCTGTATTCTTATTGTTTTGGTTATTCATTTTTTAAGTTCTTTATTAAGAGATGAATGTCTGATTTCATCTTTGTTTATGATATTGAAAGTTATTTAATGATAGAATAAAATACAGATTTTCATAATGGATAGTAACTATTACCTGCTCAATTTAGAAAAAATATAATTGCGGATGGAGAGAAAGATGGTCTATATCATCATGGGAGTTTCAGGTTGCGGAAAGACAACCATTGGCAAGTTGCTGGCAGATAGCCTTGGGATAAAATTTTACGATGCCGATGACTTCCATCCCCGGAACAATATTGATAAAATGAAAAGCAACATTCCGCTCGATGATGATGACAGAAATCCCTGGCTGCTTGATTTGGCGTCACATATCTCACAGTGGAATAAAGATAAAGGCGCCGTGCTGGCTTGTTCGGCTTTAAAAGAGAAATACCGTCAAATCCTTTCATCTTATGGTAAAGAAAATATAATCTTCATCTATTTGAAAGCAGATAAGGATATTATTCTGGAGCGGCTGAAGAAAAGGACAAATCATTTTTTCCCTCAAGGACTCCTGGAAAGCCAACTAAGAATACTGGATATACCTTTAAAAGCGATTACTATTGACGCAGATAAGTCACCTGCAGAGATCTGCACGGAGATTATTAACAAGATTGCAGATAAAATCCCACTTAGCAAAAGGAATAAAGGAACTAATGAAATTGTATGATATCTCTTTGCCTATATCCAATGACCTGTTTGTCTGGCCTGGCGATCCGTCTGTGTCACTAATACAGGCTAAATCTATTTCAAAGGGCGATCAATGCAATGTGAGTCAACTGCAGATGGGAGTTCATACCGGCACTCATATTGATGCTCCATACCACTTTATCAATGACGGAGCAAGGGTTGAATCTATCCCGATGGAAACTTTTATAGGCACTTGCCTGGTTATTGAGGTAGATTCCAAAACTCTTGTAGAAAAACAAGACCTGTTAAAATATAAGATTGGCGAGCATTCAAGAATTCTCCTTAAGACAAGGAATACGGATCTCTGGGCAAATAATGTCAAATCTTTCGACCGTAATTTCGTCGCTCTTGCTATAGATGCAGCTCAATATCTTATTGAAATGAATATCCTTCTTGTCGGTATAGACTATTTATCGATTGAGTCTTTTCACTCCGCTAATAATCCAGTGCATAAATTGTTATTAAAAAATAATATCACTATTCTGGAAGGTCTTAATCTGTCAAAGATTAAACCAGGCGTATATGAACTCATTTGCCTGCCGCTTAAACTCCAAGGCTGCGAAGGCTCTCCTGCCCGTGTGCTGCTAAGAGAATTAGCTGACTATATTAAATGAAGGCAAAGTGGCGATATAGTAAAATTTATGATTGTAGATTATAAAATTGTAAATACATGCTAGTTACTGTTCATTATGTATTTAGCATTTGATTTATAACCATAGGTTCGCTGGTTAGAGTCAAGCCTTGACCACCTTTTTCCCTTCATAAAGAACGACTAACGAAGGATAAAATTTCAATTCAAACTAGAAGTATGGATTGTACTTAGATTCGTGATCAACGCTTGTTTCAGGCCCGTGCCCAGGATAGATGATAGTTTCAGGCGGAAGAGTTAATATTTTATCATTAATGGATTTAATAATCTGATTGTGATTGCCGCCAGGAAGATCCGTTCTGCCTATAGATTCATTAAAAATAGTATCTCCTGAAATAAGCAATTTGGCTTCCTTTGCATAAAAACAAGTTCCTCCTTTAGTGTGTCCAGGTGTGAAGATAGCTTCAATTCCGGCAGCATTAAATTTAGATGTAGTTTTTATTCTTTTAGATAATGACGGAAAAATCGGTTCTATAGAATTTGCAGGGCTATTGTAGAGTTCTTCATCATTTTCATTCAAATATACGCTAGTACCATACTTGTCGGCAACCTCTTTTACTGCTGAAATATGATCTATGTGAGCATGTGTCAAGAGAATCTGGTCTGGAATAAGTTTGTTAGCTTCAAGATATGAAATAATTGTTTTTGCATCTGCACCGGGATCAATCACAGTAGTAATATTTTTTAATGTCAGTATATAGCAGTTTGTTTCAAGCCAGCCAACGGTAAATTTATGAATAGTAAAGTTTTGCATAGTTATTACAGATTTTAATTTATTGATTATATACTGGGCTTCTCATCTTTTGCTTTTGTAGTGTCAGACTCGGTGGGAGTAAAAGGTGCTTCCCTTAATATCAATCTTATAGGATACCAGCCTTGATAGTTATCATAGCATGTACCTAAGACTAACACTGAGACTTTTGGGTCAGGCAGATCCCATGTGAAAGCTACTTGAGAAAACTGACGGGAACTTGAAAAATTAGTGGGGTCGTAATAATCCATCCCCCAATTCCAGTAAAGCTGTTTTTCACTTGTTTTAGCTGTAGAATAGATAGGGGCAGTAAGAAGTTTCGGATAAGTATATTTAATATACGACGCATTTTGAGGTGACATCCTTGGAATTTGCTCAAATACATAAGCTCTTGCCTTATCCGCAGCATTATCTTTATTGTATTCAGTACTGCACGAAGCAAGAATAATGACGCTGGACAATAAAGTAAGTATTTTCAAAAGCCTAATTTTCATCAAGAATTCTTCTTATCTCATGAGCTAATTCTTTTATTTTGTGAGGTTTGTGCATGAACCCTTTAGCACCTTGCTCATATAAATCTTCAATTTCTTCTTCAGAAACATGTCCGCTCGAAAGGAGTACTTTTACATTTGGATCAATAGCTTTTAGTTTGTAGAATGTACTATGTCCTCCAAGTTTAGGCATAATCATATCAAGGAAAACCAAGCTTATTTCCTTTGGATTTCCTTTGTATATCTCGACGGCTTCTTCGCCATTTCCTGCGAGAATTACTGAATATCCTAACTTCTGTAGAGCTTCAATTACAAAACTCCAAACGGCGTCTTCATCGTCAACGACAAGAATTGTTTCATTCTCTTTTGCGTGGGGCAATTTTATCATGATGCTATCTCCTTAGAGCAAAAATCTTTCATAAAATTATATCGGGCTATTAAGA
>JBAXXY010000142.1:0-6939 GCA_037127655.1 Lentisphaerota bacterium | reverse complement strand
GGGTATAAAGCTATAGGATATCAGATAGATTATAGCGAAATGAATCAGCCATCTCTTCTATAGACTTGAAATCAGAATAATATCCAATGCTCTTCATCTGTAGGCTTGTTCATTAATCTATGAATCCGAATAAAGTTCACATGGAAATTATTATTTGGAGACATCTAGAAATTTCAACAGAAAGACTTTTTATATAGCCTCAATTGAACTGTATGCTTTTTGTATGCTTTTCATGTTAAAAAAGGGCATAAATAGTCATTAAAAGATGTTAATGAAATTTAGAGCATTTCGAGGATTTTGAGTCTAAATAAGTGGAGCGGGTGAAGGGAATCGAACCCTCGTAGTCGGCTTGGGAAGCCGATGCATTACCACTATGCTACACCCGCATAGAGAAAAGTTTGATAGTCTATATTATTCATCTGAATTTAATTTCAGCAAGCAAAGTTCATAGAAATTTGCGTTCGCCGAAGTTGTAGCGATATCCTTCTGCCAAAGAATGAACATGGAAATTCTCTACCGCTATTGGTTCGCCTTTATTTATTTTGGAAATATTAGAATTCTTAAGGTGCCCACCGTCCACCACTACGACAAGACCTGACCCGAAAACTTCAAAAATATCTTCTTTTTTGATCATTATTGCTGTATCTTCACAGAGCCCTATACCAAGAATAGACGGATTAGTAGCTACGACCTGAAATAGCCTCCCTATTCTGCTACGGGTGATAAAATGCGTATCTATTATCAGATCGCTTATAAATCCTATTCCAGGCCCCATTGATATAGAGCCTTTGAGTAAGCCGCTTGAGCCTTCGCCATCATAAATCATAGTTTCGGACAATGCTGCAGCTCCTGCGCTTGTTCCGGCAATTATTGCGCCGTCAAGGAATCGTTTATGGACAGTTTCAAGAAAGAATGAGCCACCGAGTATACTGCTTAGGCGAAGCTGGTCTCCACCGGTAAAAAATATTAGATTAGCTTCGTTTATTCTTTTTTCGAGGCTGCGGTCAGCCGCCTCTGTTCGAGTCGATATATTGATAGAACCAAAACCGTGTACCCCAAGTCTCTTAAAAGCTTTTTCATAATTATCAGACATCAAACGAGGGTTTTCGCTGGCTGTAGTAATTACTTCTACTTTAGTATCTCTTCCCCTAGACTCATTTACGATTCGCTTGAGAACTTTCATATCATCAAGCTTATCTTCGTTACCGCCTATGGCAATAAGAGTTCCGTTCCCTTTAATTTTTTTGTTCACCTTTTCAAAAACCTCCAAATACTAAATATGCTTTTCTGAGCAAGGTTAAGTAACCCCGAACAAAGAAAGTGAAATATAAGTTTCTAGCTAATTATTCCAAGTTCTATTTCGTTAAAAACCTATTAATGAGAGGAGCCAAAGATAACAGTTTCCTTGCATTTCTTTAGATGGCTCATGTTAATCCTCTTGTTAGTATGTATTTGAATTGAAATCAAAAGCTAAGTCTTCTCATGTATTTTTTCTTAGGTTTCTTCTAAAAAATATTATTTCAGCTATCCTTCATGTACATTTTGCTTTATAATTTGAAACAATTAGTATCTGAGGTTCTAACTTTATAAACAATAGATAGATGAAATGTTATTGATATGACTAACAAACAAATCAAGATTCTTAAGAATGCTGAAGTGTATTCGCCTTATAAGCTCGGCAAAAAAGATATTCTGATAGTTAACGATAAAATCATCATGATTGATGAATCCGTCTCTCTGAATAAAACTAGCCTTGACTATGAAATTTTTGACTTATCAGGGAAAATTATTATTCCCGGCTTAATAGACCAACATGTCCATATAACAGGAGGAGGAGGCGAAGACAGCTTCTCATCCAGAATTGCGCCTATTGGAGCAGATACCCTAGCTCTTGGAGGAGTAACGACTGTTCTTGGGTTGCTTGGTACAGATGGCACTACCAGGACAGTTGCTGATCTCTATGCAAATGCAAAAAGACTCGAGCAAAGTGGCTTAACTGTATTCATTTTGACAGGTTCTTATGAATACCCACCAATCACTCTTACTGGTTCATTGAAAAAAGATATTGTTTTCATTGACAAAATAATTGGCGCCAAAATAGCCATAAGCGACCATAGAGCTTCCTGTATGACATACAAAGACCTGGCAAATCTGGCCTCGTCTGCAAGAACTTCTGGTATGATAGGAGGAAAAGCAGGGATCATAACTATCCATGTTGGAAACGGGAAAGAAAAACTCAATCTTTTATATGAAGTTCTCGAGAAGAGCAATATACCTATTAAGCACTTCATGCCAACTCATTTGAATAGAAATCAGAAACTTCTGGAAGAATCAATAAAATACGGTAAAATGGGTGGGTTTCTAGATTATACAGCCGTTCCTATTAATGATGTAGTAAAAGAAATAACAGCAGGCGAGGCCATAAAATATGCCTTAGAATGCGGGGTTTCTGAAGATCTGATTACTATGAGTTCAGATGGCAATGGAAGCTGGTCCACTTATGATAAGAGTGGAAATGCCGTTAAAATCGGAGCTTCAAACCCCCAAGACTTATTTACTGAGTTGAAATATCTTGTTGTCAACAAAACCGTCAAAACAGAAACTGCTATAAAAACTGTTACGGAAAATCCTGCTAAGGCATTAGGTATATACCCGAAGAAAGGATCCTTAGCAGAGCACAGCGATGCAGACATAGTAATTTTAGATAATGAATTTTCTATTGAAAGCGTAATCTCCAAAGGAAAATTCATCGTTTGGAATAGAAAGTTTCAACCTGTAAAACCAACATCAAAATACTAAATATTGCCAAAAAGAATCAAAAGCCAATTTACATCTTTTCCGGACGGCTAGTCAAATACTTCAGATAAGATTCAAAGATGTATGAGTACTTTTTTATAATTACTTTAGCCCCCGCTCTTAACAAGAGTATATCAATGGCGTACTTCTTCGGCCTTTGCACATTCCAGACAAAAGCGTCCAGGAAAATATTATATAATACCAGGAGAATATCGAGTAAAGTCCTTCTTATGGAGTAAAACCTTGTGTAAGCCTTATAAGTTTCGTTAGTAAGCTCAGACGGACTCATATTTTTAGGCTGAAAAACAGTAAACATCGCATTGAAGTAGTCCCAATTCTTATGAAGAATTCTGTTTTGGCTTTCCATTGAAGTATAAGTCTGAGTTCCAGGGAAAGGCGTAAGAATCATAAATTGAACCGTATCTATTTCATTTTTAATAGCGAAATCAGATGTTTCATAAAAGCTTTCAAGCGTATCATTATCTTCCCCAAACATAAACATCCCGTGGATATTAACTCCAAAACCGTGCAGGACATTAATAGCCTTTTCTATGTCTGCTTTAGTTTGGGATTTATGGTAGGCTTTCAAAGTAGCGTCGCTTATCGACTCAAATCCGATATAAACCCATCTCAAACCTGCTTTTACCATTTTTTCAACTAATTCAGGATCTTTAGCTATATCCGAACGAACCTGTGCAAACCAGCTTATATCAATATTTTTCTTCATAAGCAGATCACAAAATTCACTGACGCGATTCTTATCAGCAGTAAAATTGTCATCGTAAAAGAAAAAATCTCTGCATTTTACATAAGAAAGAGCGTTTTCTATCTCTGCTACAATTCGTTCAGGTGTCTGCATACGGAAATTTTTACCGAAAATTTTTGTCACTGTGCAGAAGTTACAGTCAAAAGGACATCCTCTTGAAGTCATAACTGGAAGGATATCCATTTTCTCATAACCTTCCAAAAGTGAGTAGTCCACTAGAGGTAGGGTATTTATGTCCTTAACTTTTGAACCATGTATTATTTTATCTGTATATTTATTTTCAATAATATCGATAATAATTCCTTCTGCTTCACCTACAACTACATGGTCAACTACATCAATAAACTCAGTATTTAGAAGAGTTGCATGAATTCCACCTACAATAACTTTCGAGTTAGGGTTAAGTTTTTTTAACTCACCTGCAAGATATTTAGCCCTGTTTGCCGTAGGTGTCAGCGCAGTTATAAGGAAAATATCTGCTTTAAGCTCAAAGGGGTCAAATTTTTTCTGAAGAAGATTTTCGTTAAGAATCCGAATATCATAGCCATTGTTTTTAAGAATAGTAGCAAGATACAGTCCGCCAAGCAAAGGAAGGCGCATATAGTTATCAAAGAAATTTGTGTTTCCCGATGGCTCTATAAAAAGTATTGAAGGTTTTGTCATTTTTTAATCCTCGATAAAAGAATACTTAAACCTACTAAGATAAAAATCGTCCACCATGCATTGTTTCCTATTGAGAAAACAATAAAGAAATAGAGCGATAGAAATATTAGAAGCAGACCCAAGAAAAGCATGACTCGGTTTGTTTGTCTGTAAATAAAAATTGCGATAACCACTATCCCTAAGAATGTGATAAAAATTGGCCAGTAAATAGATAAAAGGGCCCATGATGTGAAGTTACAATAAAGAGCAAGAAATGTAAAAAGTATCATATAGATACCTATAACGAGATATGTGAATCCCCTGCGCTTCCCTTTGGAGTAAATACCTATAAACCCAATTCCCAATATCAAAACCAGTACAGGCCATAAATTTAAAAAGAGAGAGATTCCAAGGTAAGAATCAAGGGCAAATAGTATGCCGATTATAAAGAGCATATAAGCTAGGCGCTTGTAGGTGGTATTCTCCTGTTCAATTATCGTTTGCATAAGACATTCTTCCGTTTGTTATTTTTAGTTTTTAGTGTTTTTTGTACTATACAATGCTTCAAGGTTTTTAAAAATATGTTCCCTCGAATACCCTCAAAATAAATCGCCATTTGAAAAACTATAGGCAAAAGTTGAGCATTTTATTATGTCTTGTTTAAACAAAATGCTTTCTATATACAATTATTCTAAACAGACAAAAATAATTGGTGATTCTTTAGTTAAGAAGACATTAAAATTTGAAAACTAAACATATTCGATAAAATTACTCCGTTAGTTTAAAAAAATACTAAGACACTTCATAAAGGATTTTATCATGAGAAGCGATGCAATAAAAAAAGGTAATGAAAGAGCTCCCCACCGTTCTTTAATCTATGCTACCGGAGTAAAGAAAGAAGACATCAAAAAGCCATTCATAGCCATCTGCAATTCCTATACGACTATTGTTCCTGGACACTGCAAACTTAACAAAGTCGGTCAAATTATTTCAGAAGAGATAAAAAAAGCCGGCGGCATTCCTTTTGAATTTAATACAATCGCGATCTGCGACGGCATAGCAATGGGACATCAGGGTATGAAATACTCTCTCCCAAGCCGCGAACTAATAGCAGACACTGTCGAAAGCATGGTTAATGCACACATGTTCGACGCTATGATCTGCATCCCGAACTGCGATAAAGTCGTCCCTGGAATGCTAATGGCCACAATGCGCCTTAACATTCCAACTATCTTCGCTTCAGGTGGCCCGATGAGAGCAGGAAAACTCGAAAGCGGCAAACCTTGCGACCTTATTTCGGTTTTTGAAGGCGTGGCAAAACACAAGATCGGGCAGATGTCTGATAGTGAACTAAATCAGCTGGAAGGCTGTGCCTGCCCTGGCGAAGGCTCATGTTCCGGAATGTTTACAGCCAATAGCATGAACTGTCTTACCGAAATTCTGGGCTTAGGATTGGAAGGCAATGGGACAATCCTGGCCGATACGCCAGAGAGAGTGGAATTCTGGAAGAAAGCTGCTAAAAGAATTGTGGAAATGGCAATTACTGGCGGTCCTCTGCCTCACGATATCGCTACAGAAAAAGCATTTGCCAATGCGTTAATTATTGATGTAGCAATGGGCGGAAGCACCAATACTATTCTCCATACATTAGCTGTTGCCTACGAACGCGGAATCAAACTCGACCTTCGCATGATAGACAAAATAAGCAGAAAAACCCCGAATATCTGCAAAGTTTCTCCTTCGAGCTCATACCACATGGAAGATGTCCATATCGCAGGAGGAATCCCGTCAATTGTTAAAGAAATTAATAAAATCCCTAACCTCCTTAACCTTGATGCTATCACGGTCGAAGGAAAAACAATCAAAGAAATGGCCGACAATGCCCAGATTCCTGACGGTACAGTCATAAGAGATTTAAGCAATCCTTACAGCAAAGACGGCGGGTTAGCAATTCTCTTTGGTAATATTGCTGAAAGCGGCTGTGTAGTGAAAACTGCAGGCGTCTCAGCATCTATGCTCAAACATAAAGGGCCGGCAGTAGTATTTGAAAGCCAGGAAGGCGCCTGCGATGGAATTCTAAATGGTAAAGTCAAATCAGGCGATGTCGTCGTAATCCGATACGAAGGACCAAAAGGTGGACCTGGAATGCAGGAAATGCTTGCTCCCACAAGTTACATAATGGGAAGAGGTCTAGGCGAAAGCGTAGCCTTGATTACTGACGGCAGATTCTCGGGCGGGACAAGAGGCGCCTGTATCGGTCATATCAGCCCTGAAGCCGCTGTAGGAGGAATGATAGGACTCGTCAAGAATGGAGACATAATCTCAATAGATATACCTCAAAGAAACATTGTTCTACATGTCTCTGAGGAAAAACTAAAAATAAGAAAAGCCAACTGGAAAGCCCCTGCTCCGAAGTTTACCAAAGGCTGGCTATCTAGATATGCAAGTTTAGCTACCAGCGCAGACACTGGCGGCATACTCAAAGCAATCCAATAATTTTCTGATTTTTTTAAATTATCTTATTTGAATAATCCCCTTTATAGACTAATTTCAAAAATGCTTTAAAAAAAGCATACACGCTCCGACATAGCTCAGCGGTAGAGTAGGTGGCTGTTAACCACTTGGTCGCTGGTTCGAATCCAGCTGTCGGAGCCATTTTTGTTTATATGCAGTTGAGTTACGGCTCTTCCCCAACAACAGGGGCCGTTATTAATTAAGCGCATAGCGCTCTAACT
>JBAXXY010000141.1:0-6962 GCA_037127655.1 Lentisphaerota bacterium | reverse complement strand
TGTAGAGTTCAGATACTACAAGAAGATCTTTATGCTCTTTAGTGCTTAATCCTGTGAGAGATATGGTATCGCATATTTTTTTGATGCTTTTTAAATTCCTTCTGACAAAGCGCAGTTGCTTGCCGATGGCTTTGCGCATTTGACTCTTTTGAAAATTGCGTTTCTTTGCTGTTGAAAGATACACTTTTCTAGCCTTCTTCCGATAAGTTCTTGGCTTTTTGACATTAGTTTTGTCACAAAGAGCGTCTATTATTTTCTCTAGTTTCTCTGCCCTCATTGAGCAGATTAAGATCTGTTGGATATTTTATATCAGATGGAGCGCATGTTGCATCAACTTTCAATATCCCTTTGTTCCCTTCAGAATCATCTTTATCTTTGTTGGCTGTCATGGTTGTTGCCCTTTTGACAACCTCTTTTAAAATCTTTGCTCCAAGCCTCTTTCTGAAATGAACTAACATGGAAGAGTCATACGGCTTTTCCATCAAGAAACTTTCATATCCAAGAAAGTAATGCAAATATGGATTCTCGCTTATTTGCATAACTATCTCTTCATCTCTCTGCCCGAGTTTTTCCTGAATTATCAGAGAGCCTAAAGCTACCCGTAAGGTCAGAGCCCTTGGTCCTCTTTTGGTAAACTTTGAAAAATGATCACAATAGCTATCTTCAAACTCCTTCCATGGTATCGCCTTTCCAAGCATTACCCATCGATTGCTGCTCTTAAGTTTTCCGCCAAACGGCAGTATGAAGTTTTCGAATTCTTCCTGGTTATGCCTAAACTGATATATTATAATTCCTCTAAAGTACAAATGTTTTAGTGCAATGCAGTGTAATCCCTTACACTAAATATAATATATCATAAATGTATATATTTATACTAGAAATACTTGTGAATTATTAAGGAATCTCGAATTAACCCAAATAGCAATCGATTATCTAAAAGGCAATAGGTATTATAAAAAAGTTGGAGCGGGGATGGCCGAAAAAATAGTGGCGTTGTCATGAAAAGAAGAATAGGCAATGTTCCCCCCTAGTGGCCTATTTCCAAATCTGAGTTTTAGTTCGCCCTGAATTTATCCAAGACTATACTACTTTTTTCCATCCAATATGTTCTGGTAATTTAGGACGGTGTATTTCTGTCCACATCCAATAAATAAATCTTTATATTCTCTGTCTGTCTTATTAATATGATTTATTACCCAATCTACCATAAAATTCAAAATATCTGGAGCAAGTTTTGATGTGCCAGGTATGTATTGTGCTTTGATATCTTCAACCATTTTGATAAATTTTACATGCTCTTCTATATGTTCAGAAGCTGTTTTGTAGTCAAAAGATTTAAAATATTTTTCCTCTAGAGCAAAATGAGACTTAGCATAATCAAGAAGTTCGTCTAGGATTTTTTTAACTGAATAAACAGTGACTTTTTTATTTTCAATTTCATAGTCAAGCTTATTAATGAGTTCTATCCACTTTTTATGCTGTATGTCAATCTCCAGAATCCCAAAGATCAATCTCTCATCAAAATCAATAAGAGGCATTGAGTACCTACTCCTTTTATAATAATAGGGGATTTTATGCTATGAAATCTTAACGGCTGAGTACTTTAGACTGAGATTATTTATTTTCTACCGTGACATTTTTGAAATTAACATCTGCGCCCCAGGCACGCGCCCCGGCAAAGCCTGATGTAAAAGTAGAATCGGAAAATTTAAGTACTTGAATTCCATCGACTGTAATAACATGATCACTACCTGAAACACTTACTGATACGGTATGTTCACCTTTAGGAGAAAAACCTACTGGCATAACATCGTCCATAGATACACTCTGAAATGGACTTGACTCCGTGCCATTAACAACTTTTCTAACTATAAAACTGTTATTCCAACCAGGATCAACTTGAAAGCAATAACCAGTTATAGCAGCACTATCTGTGGCATGATAGTATATTCCATACCCATTACCACTGTTCAGGCTTACATTTGCAGTTATATCATAGTTTGATCCATTAGTTCCGGCAAACACTGCCCTAGTTTCCGTTTTTGATGGGGTCAATCCTTTATCACTTAACGACCATGATCCCATCAAAGCCGATACTCCTTGACTAGAAAGACTTTGAGCATTTGAAAATGAATTCTGATATAAAGGCTTGGATATACTGGCGCTTTTTGATGCGCTGGCGCTTCTGGATAATGCTTCATTATACAAAGCGGGGTTTGTGTCTAATACCTCTTTCAAGTAACCAGAATCTGCTTGAACGAAATGGCTGAAATAAAAAAAAGCAGAAATAAAGATAATGACTATTTTAATTTTTTTACGAGACATCATTCCTTCCTCCTAATTGATTGTTGTGCTATTTGGCAGGTGCACCTGCTATCTTATGCATAGAGCCATCCATCAATAATATATTATTCATATCATTGTAAGTGCCATTAAAATTGGTAACTATAGCCGCATTTGAGGCCAAATGTGACTCGTTAAGTGGGATACCTCCTGCATCTACTGCGGTATAGGCATACCCAGGATAGACTATATCAGCTGAACTTTCTGACAAAATATCATTTAGCAATTGTTTAGGATTATTCATATATACGCTGTACCCGACTGTTGCTATCCTCTGATCATATATTATTGGTGGATAAAATAAAGCTAGGGAATTATTAAGATAAGGTAAAAGAAGAAAAAGACATCTAGAATCAGATATAGAGCTGGAAATGTAAGGCAGGTTTCCATTATTGTCCTGGCAATACATATTTATAGCCATTCCAATCTGTTTCAGGTTATTGATATCGATAACTCTTCTTGACTTATCACGCAAGGAATGTATGACTGGAAGCAAAAGGCTGAAAAGTATTGATATGATAGCTACTATGATCAGCAGTTCTAGAAGTGTGAATTTCCTTTTATAGTTAGACTTCATTAAGTATAAATAATAAAACTTATGATATAATCATATTAATATTTCAGAATTCTTTTTAATTTCCATGAATTCATCCAGGCTAGCTAGAAACAATTTGACGATATCCTCGTCAAAAAATGTTCCACTGTTTTCTCTGAGGTAATTAATTACTTCTTCTTTTGTCCAGCTTTTCCTATACTTTTTATCTGTCATGAGAGAATCAAAAGTATCCACTATTGCTGTTATTTTTGCTTCAATCGGAATATCCTTTCCTTTGAGACCTTCTGGGTAGCCTGTGCCATCACAATGTTCATGATGATACAAAGCGATTTTATAGGCAATGCTCATAAGTTCAGAGTCTTTTTCAGAAAAAATACTTGCTCCGATGACAGTATGATTTTTCATTGTTCTATATTCATCATCATTATATTTCCCATCATTCGCCAACAGCTCTTCCGGCAGGCCTATATTTCCTATGTCATGCACTATGGCAGCGGTGCTTATTATTTCACATTTGGACTTGGGAAACTGTAGTTTTTCTGCAAGAAGGTAAGCCATTTTTGATACATGTGATCCATGTCCTCTTGAATTATGGTATTTGTTTTCTATGGCGTTTGAAAGCTTTAGTATTATTTTGTCTCTTACTGTCCTGACCTCTATCGTTTTCTCTCTTATAGTCTCCTCCATCGACTCAATAAGTTTCTGAATCTTATCAAGTAGAGAGTCGAACACTTTTGCAAGCTCTCCTATTTCATCTTTACGGCATTCAAATTTTGTTCGGTCTGACAGTTTTTTGGCATATATTATTTCGTTCGTGTGCCTAGTAAACTTGGCAAGTGGATTGACAATGAAAATATTTGTCATTATTGCGGTCAAGACAAGTAATAATACGATGAATAAGGCTCCGGCTAGACTATATAAATTCAAAGTCGTACTAGCATCCAGATAAGTTATCCTGGAAAAGTTAGCCTTAATCACAAAATTTAACTCTTTGTTTATATCTGGAATTAGAGTAAAGCATGTGAGTTGAGCATCATTGTTGCTCGGCTCGTTGATATAGATTGATCTATTGTCCAAGATCTGCCTTGATAATTCTTTATTATCTACAAAGCCAATATCATTTTTGTTGAACTTGGTGACGGTAAATGGAATATTGATATTATTTCCCATACTGGCTACAATTTCGGAAGTAAGATATTTTCCGGCAATTAAAGTTAACTGAAAAGAATTCTCGCCAGTATTAGGTAATGCGTTAAAAGCGGAAATAAGAATACCATCAGGAGTGTCAATTAACCCAGCATTACTGAACTCAAGTTTATTTTTCTGCATAAGACGAAGTGCTTCGCCGGTAAGTACAGACCTAGTATTGTTTAACTCACTATCCATCTGTGATTTTTTGGATCCTGTCGAATCATAAATTGTTTTGCCATTGCTATCGATTAGAAGACAAAAATCAAATATTCTAAGGTTAATAAATTCATTAATAAGTTCTGAGTCAGAATTTTTATAATGATTCGTAACAAAGCTGGTAGCAGTTTCAGTTTTAGATAGAGATGATACTATTGATTTAAGGTTATCAATTTCATAACTAACTGAATTTACACAGCGAACCATGTCTTGCTTGGCTTCAGTGATTTCTATTAACTTGTAAGTAGGGTCTATATATATTTTTTGAAGCACTATACTAAAAACACAAAAACAAATGGCAGAAAGGAGAAAAATAAATATAATTTTTGTTTTAAATTTCATAATAATGCCTTATCTATTAAGTCAGTTAATCTATAATAATTCCTATCTGGTTTAGTGAAAAAGGCTATATAAGATATATGTTAACTATGAAGCAGACACTTTGTCAATGATAGCTTATAAAAAAACAAGGTGTAACTTTTTTTTTCTTAATAAGCGCAGCCTGCACGCCAGCTGTGAGAATGTTTTTTTGCTCGTCGGAATTGTGGAAAAAACGGGCAGGCAAGCGTGCACCGTCCACTGATCTATCCTTAGACTTAACATTCGAAAATCCTTTATATAAATGTCTTCGTATTTCAAGCTCCTTCAAAAGCTTTGAGCAAAAGATAATCAGGCCAGAAAGAAAACATGTTTCAGATAGATCCTCCGTTTATATTTTTGGAGATAACATAAGGAACATCACAAAAAACTTAAAAACGATATCGGCTTTCGAAATGAGAATCTTCCTGTTGATAACGATTCATTTATGAATTCAACGAGTTTTAGATTTATGTCATTATTAGTGGTATAGTACTCGCTGTGAATTTTATGTTGTTCTATCTCAAGCTGGATATGCGCTAATTTAAATCCTAATTCAGACCCAAATAATTCAAAAGTTACTTCCAGTAAATCCTCCTGTTCTATATTCTTGTACCCTTTTTGATTTAAGAATTGAAACAAGTATTTATATGCGGAAAGATAGGGCTTATAGGGAATATCTTCTTTAAGCATATTATATGTCCTTTCGGGCAAAATAGGTTTTATAAGGCAGTCTATTTCTTCCTTTACCACAGGAACTCCTTCAATTAACTTAGAGTAAATCGAAGAATTGATTAGAGCAATATAGATAGGGAGTTTATATTTTCTAGGGATATTTGTATTTCCTTCAGCACTAAATACTTTATAATGAATTCCTAAGAGGCTTTTCATAGGGTTAATTAGATAGTTGAGGATTAAAGTTGCAGTATCCTGATACTTAGGAAGATATTTTTCATGCCCTAAATCGACGATGTATTTCTTTTGACCTTCGGTGATTAAGTTTGAACCCTCTATTTCTTCCCTTTTCAATATATTGGTTAGAATTGAGTAAAATTGATCTACTTTGTTATGATATTGCTTAATTGTAAAGATTGTTCTGCATATTTCGCATTCGCCTTCCATTCCAATGCAATCATCTAATAATTCATATTCCTGAGTGCATTTAGGACACATAGTTTTCATTACAACTTCATCTCTGTCATTTCATTTATCATTTTTGTATTTTTGCAGCTGGTATGATCCATTTACCCATTATGTATCAGGGTTTAAGCATTGCCATTAATTAAATTCTAATATGTATGGTGGTAGAAATCAAATAAATCATTGCTAATTATTCATCATCAGACACACACTTAAAATGCAATCGAGAGTTTATCATTCGGCATAGTTTTATGCATATGAGCTGAAGTAGTTATTAGTCTGGGCTTGGGTAATGGCGGGACTCTAAGAGAAAAATAATAAAACCTATTGGATAAACCTTTCGACTGGCTGTGTGAAGTGATACGAATTAATTTTATTGGCACGAGTGCTTGTCGCCGATGCTTTGAAAGCATATTTTTTACCACTTTGAAGCCCAAGCATTAAACCACTTGACTTTGAGAATAGCTTGCTCTGCCAATCTTTGTTTTCTTCAGGCGCAGGACACAGAGCAAAAAGCACGATATATCCTGTTGCTTTCCTAACAATACCAATATCCACCCAAACACAGCCTGGATTACCGCCATCTATAACTTTTATATAATCAGGAGCATTAAGGATACCTACTGGAGTTGGTATTTTTGAGAGCGGAAACCCTGAACTATCGAGTTTGACTATGTTTCCTTCTGCAATATAGTTAACATAATTGCCAAGATGTGCAAGATGAGCTGATAGAACTGACCGTTTTACCTTCTTTATGGCAGTGTCCTGCTTAGTACCATCAGAACACTTCAGCAAAGCCTCATAATAATCTTCTGTAGCATCATGAACTACTGTTAATGTAGGAAGAGGCACTGAAAAATTAGGATTGTTACTCATATTAGCAACTATTATCCTAGCTGTTTGAGCAAGTTCAGTGTCTTTGACCCTTGTAAAATCTATATTTGCTTTTTGTTTCTTCATAAAAACCTATTAAATATTGATTTCAACAGATGATTATATAATATATTCATCTGTTTACAATAAGTATTCATATCACAATATTAAATATTCATAAGTTTATATACTGTAAGCTTATGTTTTTTCGATATATACAAATGCTTTTTCAAAATAATCATACTTCATTATTAAAAAAACAGTTGCTTATATAGCATAAGCATAG
>JBAXXY010000140.1:0-6984 GCA_037127655.1 Lentisphaerota bacterium | reverse complement strand
TCAGGCAATGCGATAGAGCTTTGATTGTTTGGACAAATGCTGAATGGGCCGCGCTGGATCATGTGTTCTGCTCATCCCAGACACCTATGCAATATACTTCTGCCACCAGCACAAGCGGATGGTCCACCCATTGGGCCAGTTACAAAGGTACTGAACAACTTCCTCAAGGAGCATATTACTGGTTCAAATATTGCTATGTAGATTTAACTCCAGATGTAACAGTTTGTCTTGTTAAAGCAGGAATACATCTTGATATTAAATCAGAAGGACAGGTGCCATTCGATCAGATGCTCGAATTAGTCATGAAGAATGTAAGCCCAAAACTCTTTGTAACTACTGGAACGGCCGGCGGAGCAAGTGTATTCCAAACATTGGGAACAAGTATGGCAGTAACAAGTGCATCTTATCAGACAGATTCGTCAATAGTGCCAGACTCAAATTGGCCTACTTACACAAGCAACTGGCAGCCAAGTCCAAATTTAAGCCAGGCTCTGGCTCTTTCTACAACTGTACCTGTAACAGCAGATGATTTAGCCGCCACAGTTACTGAATTCAATAGTTCTTATACCTACAATTTTACTCTTAGACAATTGGACCCTGATAATTTATTGATGCAGGTATATCCATCCCCAATGTGCGATTATACATACCAGACTCCTATACCTTTATTGACTGGTACCGCTTTTCTGACAGGCACTAATGACAACCTCTACGGCAAATACGCTTTCATCGAAATGGATGATGCAGAAATTTTCAGATATGTTCAGGCCAATTACCCTGGAGTAACACTGGGAGCTGTCAGAGACATAAGCGACCCGGTACAGAATGTAAACCTTTTACCTTCGGAAGCTCAAGGCAACTGGGGTAGCGCTATTTATGCAACATATGGTTTCTACACTGCTTCCAACTCAGCTATCTTAAGCTGGGCGTGCCTAGTAACGGGAAACATCTCAGCTCCGGCTACTCAGGATTAATCAATTCCTGATTTTATAAATAAAGCCGACCCGAAAGAGTCGGCTTTATCTTTTGATATTACTTCTGGACAAATGGAGAGATAAATTCTTGGAATTCACTGAGAGGATAAGAACTCTTTCCGCTTCCTTTAGGGAACTCAACAGCATCGCCGTTGTAAAATATTCTTACAATGAAATCTAAATTCTTCTTATAAAGTTCGAAATCAAGATGCGAAGCGTAAGGCGGGTTCTGATCAGGAGCGCATCCAAGCGCATTCATCATAGCTACAATGGATATGTCGTGCCCTGAATAAAGCAAATATTTATATTTCTGTTTCCCTTGGGCAACATGCTGAAAATCTGTGTTTAACTTAGAGATAAAACCTTCAGCCATGAAATTCTTAAATGCTTCAGGAGAGATTCTTGTAACGCAGATGTAGAGATAAATTTCTATGATTTTTTCAACATCTTCTTTAGTAAGACCGTCCGGCATAGGTAAACCATTTTGGGACATGCAGAAAATCGTATCGCCAGGAAGCATCATATCGTAAATACTGTTTATCTCAATTCCTAATATTTCGCTCCACTTTTTGAAATCATCTTCAAGCTCTTTTCCTTTATCAATCCATGAGCGCTGATTCATGGATTCTTCATTTATCAGTCGCCGAAAATGATCTATGCCTGAAGATTCAGGATTGATAATATTCTTCTCTCCTGCTCCAATAGTAAAAACCGGAATCGGCTGATATCCGTCTGGAAGGGCAAAAGCGCCGTTACGAAGCCTGCAACCTGAACCATGAGGATATAATCCCGTTAAACAGCAATGAGCACTCATAATGGTTCGGGTGAAGGGTGTAGATAGAGCGTATATTGAGTTTTGCTTATACTCTGAAGAAAGTAGTTGATAAGTTTCTATATATCTATTTCTTAGCTTTTTCCCAAGTTGATACTCCTGATGCATACCTTCAGGAGTTAGCTCCCCGATGCCATTGGGCCAGTAATCATCTACTGTTATACCGTCAAGTCTTGCAAAAGGAGCCCTATCGCCGTGCCTTATGAGGCTAACGGCGAATAGGAGTTTGTCTTCGTTTGAATCACTTAGCATAGCCAATTTAGATGTGCACTTAGAAAACAAAGAGGTTTGCTGGAAGATCTTTTGCTAATGGGAAGCTTGTCTGTGTTCCAGGATGCTGAACGCTGACTGATGCTACCACACATGCTCTGCGGGCCGCTTCCTCTTCGCTCAATCCTGCGCCAAGGAAATATGCGAAACTTCCGATAAAGCAGTCGCCTGCGCCTGTCGTGTCAAATGCCTTAACCTCAACTCCCTGAATATGCTTATATGTTTTTGCATCAACAAAAAGACAACCTTTGGATCCGAGAGTCATAAGAACTTTCTTGACGCCCTTCTTTATCAAAGCTCTGCCGGCATCTACGGCATCTTCAAGAGTCTTAACTGTTCTATGTGTGAGAAGTTCAGCTTCTGTTTCATTTGGACAGAAAATATCTGTCAATTCGAAATACTCATTGGAAAGTTCAACTGTCGGAGCCGGAGCTGGATTGAAGATAGTAATTACACCTTCTTCTCTAGCTATTTGAAGAGCTTTCTTTGTTACTTCCAAAGAAACTTCATTCTGACAGATGAGAATCTTTGAAGAGGCAATTGCCTTTCTGGAGGCTTCAACTTCTTCGACTGTCAGCAGGTCATTAGCGCCTGAAACTACGATAATGGAGTTATGACCGTTTTTATCAACCCATATAGGAGCAACACCTGACGAAGCCTTGTCTGTAAAATAGACATGTTTTGAATTGATATTCAGATTCTTGAAGTTCTCCATTGTTTGTTTGCCAAATATGTCTTCTCCGAGTTTGGCAACCATTGTTACTTCGGCGCCTAGTTTAGCTGCTGCTGCTGCCTGATTTGCGCCTTTCCCGCCGAATCCCATCTTGAAGTCATTACCCATAATAGTTTCGCCTTGCTTCGGCAGGCGGTCTGTATAGGCAATCATGTCATAGTTGCAGGATCCTACAACGCATATTTTTGGTTTGTTCATAATTTCAAATCCTCCCTTTAAGTTTTGATTATTAAGCGTATCTGGAAACTATTATTAAAATTAGACCAATTACATATCCGGCAAACATCATTCCGAGAATTTTGCCTGTTCCCTTTGGAGCATTTTTGAATTCCTTCCAGATAAACACTCCCCATATTGCCGCAATCAGCGTAGCTCCCTGTCCGAGTCCGTATGAAATAGACGGTCCTGCAGCTCCTGAAGCTATAATACTAAATGCATTTCCTATACACCAGATAACTCCGCCAAGTATCCCAACAAAGTGTATATAAGGCGAACCTTTGGATATGTATTCAGAATATTTACATGGCGCCCCTACTATTGGTTTGTACATATTGATTGTGTTCCATAGAAGCGATGATATGAGGATGGCAAAACTGAATACTAATATGGCGGTATAAGGGCTTAATTTACCTGGAATAAGATTTGCATAGTCAGATGTGCCTATTGAAGCCATTACGAAACGGAAAAAGGTACCCATCAGTATCCCTGCAAGAAGAGATACTACAACGCCTTTAACAACTTTGGAGGATTGTGCTGACTGGTTAGACTGTAGTTTTTTGTATGCAATTGCTGATAAAATAATCGCAACGACAACCAAACCTACGCCCAGAAATAGCACTAAAGGATTTCCAACCGGGTCAGGAATATAGTTTGAGACTACACCTATCACCAAGGCCAAACCTACGCCAATTGGAAAGGCAACTGCAAGCCCTGCTACTTCTATAGCTATAACAAGCAGAATATTGGATAAGTTAAATATTACTCCTCCTATGAAAGCAGAAAAGAGCGCTCCTCCTGAAGCTTGCGCAAAGTCTGCAAAAAATGAGCGGCCGCCTGCTCCAAAACTGCCCATAGTCAACGCAAAAATCAGAGCCATGATGAATACGCCAATAGAGTAATCCCAGTAGAATAACTGAAATGGCCAACTCTTTCCACTCACGAGTTTCTGAGTATTAGCCCATGACCCCCAGCACATCATGGTGATTAAACACATGACTACTGCCAATAGATACGAGGCAATAATTACCATTTAAATCTCCTTATTATATTTATGGTTTATACCCT
Source organism: Lentisphaerota bacterium (assembly GCA_037127655.1). Classification (GTDB taxonomy): domain Bacteria; phylum Verrucomicrobiota; class Lentisphaeria; order Victivallales; family GWF2-38-69; genus GWF2-38-69. The sequence continues at coordinate 2,891 of JBAXXY010000140.1, read as the reverse complement.
TTATTTCTTTCCTGATATAACCCTAAATGACTTTTGCTCATTTGGTCGCAGCATGATCAAAGTTCCTGCCTTTTGAGCGGCAAGGAATCCTTCCGGACGGCATGTGGCAGGAAGAACAAATGCTCCTACCTGTTGGTCACCGTTATATAAAATCCAGCGCGTTGCATACTTGAGATCAGCCGTATCGAACTCAGCAAAGAGAGTTGTGCCATCAGGTGCAGCCATTTCGAAATGCGCTCTCTTCTGATACTGGTCTATTCTGTCAGCAAAGAAAACTATTTCAGGATCATACATCTCTGGCCTGTTCAAAACTTTAATGGGAACTTTGCTTTCAAGAAGCTCTTTATTAAATTCAAGCCATTTCGGAGTGGGTTTGACATGAGCAGGAATTGTTTGGCGAAGAACGATTCCAGAATCAGGAATATTCTGTGTAAGCGTGGCATTTGCAAAATATGCGTAATTTGTATGACACATATACTGCAACGGCATCGAAACGCTCGCAAGGTTCTTGACATCCATACCTATTTCAATATGTGTTTTCCCTGCAAATATCGTAGCGCTCGGATGAGCTAAATAGTGATGACCGAAACCTTTTACATACTCTACACTTCCAGTTATCTTGACGCTGTCTGGAGTTATCTCAAGCCAGGCTTTATCCATATCTGCGCAGGGCATTTCGCCGTGTAGCACATGGTCGTCTTCCGGGCTTGGACATCCATTTCTTACTAGGCCTGCGTGATACGCAAAGCATCCGTAAGTATCTATAATACAGCTACATTTTTTTGGCTCGTTGTACATGCCCTTCATCTTCATGTCCACGCCGTCAAATTCAAGATCCCAGATCATCTGCCCCATGTAAGGCAAGACTACAATCCTGCCTCTGGAGTTTTTGATTTCGAGGCCTTCGACTCCAGAATTGTAACGGAACATCGTAGCCTTAAAGTCTGGGCTTTCATAAATTACAGTAGGAAGCTTTGTGAAATACTCACGCTGCAGTTCAATTCTTCCATTCATGATTAATTATCTCCTTGTACTTTAGACTGTTTCATTTCCCGGTAGAAATGGTAACCTATGAAAAGGAAGCAGAAAAGCGGCACGACAAAAGCATGCTGCATTGAATGGAATGCATCAGATATAAAGCCCTGAACTGCGGGAATGACTGCGCCGCCAACAATAGACATAACTATCACAGCACCGCCTATTTCAGTGTATTTGTTATCAATAACGGCAAGATTTTCTGCGTAAATTGTCGGCCAGCACGGGCCAAAGAGCACGCTCAGAAGAATTGCAGCGTAAACAGCAGAAATATTCGGAACAAACATCACATACAGAACCAAAAGCGAACCTACCAGTGAATAATAGAAGAGTACCTTTACTGGTTTATGTTTCGTCATTAGGAAGTTGGCAATGAACTTACCCACAAAAAATGCTACAAAACTGTAGAGCATATAGTTAGTAGCTTCGCGCTCATTGATTGTTTTGTCGATATTCAGAGCCAGGCGGATTGTAAATGACCACACAGCAACCTGCATTCCTACATAGAGGAACTGTGCTACGATACCTCTGCAGAAACGCTTGTTGGTGCTAAGGTAGCGGAGAGTTTCCGCTGTCCCTGGATGCAGTTCGTGCTTGTCATGCAACACCTTTTCAACTTTGCACTTTGGATATTTAGTGAATAGAAAGATGATAGCCACAATCACCAGCACCATAATGATATACATATAAGGTTCAAGGGTATGCTGCAGATTCTGGAGTTTGAACAATCTGAGCTGTTCACCTGACATCTGAGCTATCTGACTATGGAGGCTTTCACCTTTCTGGAACACAAGATACTTTCCAAGGAAGATACCTATGAGTGAACCGAAAGGAAGAAATGTCTGGCTTATGTTAAGCCGGAGCGTAGCATATTTTTTGGGCCCTATCATTGAGCTGTAAGTATTAGCGGCAGTTTCAAGAAAACTCAAGCCGATTGCAATGGCAAAAATAGCTCCAAGAAACATCGTGTATGTCGCCATTTTCGAAGCAGGGAAAAAGAGCCCGCACCCGATAATATAAAATAAAAGACCTGTAATAATGGCAACTTTATAAGTAGCGTTCTTGATAACCAGCGATGCAGGAATTGCGACAATAAAATATCCGCCGTAAAATGCGCTCTGAACTAGTGCGGTGGCAAAATCGCTCAGGGCAAAAACGCTCTTAAACTGAGTAATAAGAATGTCGTTCAAGCTTGCCGCAGCTCCCCATAATGGGAAAAGAATAGACAGCAATATGAATTGAAAAATCGGGGTTCTATCCAGATAACCGTCTGGATACTGCACTAATTTTGAATTACTCATTTAATCAAACTCCTTATTCTTTTTTTGTTTTATTTTGAGAATTTTTTGAAATTGCTTTTTACATAATTTACACCCAAATCTGGGGAATCTGTGTGAACGGCATCAACTTTGGCTTTCTTGAAGAGAGCATCGCAGAGCTCATCGTAAGTAACTCCAGCTGGAAGGTCTTCCTTTCTGAGCGTCCATGCCCTGACTATCAAACCATTATCATGGGCAAGCCTGACAACATCGTTTGGTTGAAAATCCTTGCTCTTACCATAATCAATAAATATGAGCTTAAATGCCGGATCTACACCGCAAGCATAAGTCGAAATTTCTTTTAATCCTTCCTTGGTCAACATCTTACTGTAATCCACATCAGGACATTCAGGTACATTGTCATAGACTGACTGGACCAACTTGATATTGGAATGCAGGTCATATTTTATATATTTCAAAATCTTTGGATCAAAAGAGTTTACATAGCATTTGGAATTTGCATCTTTGTAACCGTATTTGGCAAGAACCTCCAGAAGCGTTTTAGCGAACTCATGCCCCTTGTCTGCATACTGCCCC
>JBAXXY010000139.1:0-6985 GCA_037127655.1 Lentisphaerota bacterium | reverse complement strand
TATATTAACTGGGACTGCTCTAAAGATGGTTTTGAAGGCACTAGAGCTCAAGAAATATTGCCTTTACTTATCGAAAGATTCAACTTTGAAACATTTATAGGTTTTGGCAGTGCTGTTGACATTTTTGTTGATCGATGTTTTGGACATCACTTTAGTCCTAATAGAAAAGAGGATACTGATTTTATCGACCGCGTTCATAAAGAAGATGAAGAAGGTTTATTAAATGGAAGTCTCACACCTACGCATATGTTAGCTTCTTTGGTAAAGTATAAAGTATCTGAACCTTACTATTCGAGAGGTTTAGCGCCAGTTTCTTGTGTAAGAAAAAGTGGACCTGCTATACCCAGTGTTTATTCTTCTCCACAAATTCAATTCAGAGAGGGATTTTATCCCTTAGAAGATGATTATCGCTGGATAGCAAGGAAGGGTAAGTTTACGGTTAAAAATATAACCACTCCTTCTAGAATATGTTTTGATCTAATTTGCGCAAAAGCTGATCTATACTCACAGTTTCCTTTTAATGTCTTTATATATGCCGGAGAGTCTGGAGCATACTCGTTTACTTTTGAGGAAAGCATGCAAAATATTTTAATTTCTTTCCCTGTTGATGAAACTGATATAGAAGTAAATATTGAATCTGATCAGTTTTTTGTGCCTGCCAAAAAAGAAGGTAGTGCTGACATAAGAGAATTGTCACTAAAGTTCAAGAACTTCCGTACAGCTAATAATAGTGTATCTACAGATAACCCTAGCAATAGGGTAGCACAAATTAATCCCGACAATTTGATTTTGTCATTAAAAAAAAATAAAAACTTCCATTTTTATGGCGAAATTAATAATCCAGATTATTTAAAAGCGCTTGATAAATTTATTCTAAATCCAACAGTTATGCTGGAGCTTAACTCCAAATGCAACTTTTATTGCAACTATTGCCGTAGCGCACAATCTAAACGCCAAAAGAGTTTTATGTCTCCGGAACTCTTTAGGGTTTTATTACCTCAATTAAAGGATATAACTACTCTGCCATTAAGATTTCATATTGATGGTGAGCCTACCCTTCACCCGCAGTTTTTGGAACTTTCTCTAGAGGCAAACCAGGCAGGCCACAGAATTGCGTTAGCAACCAACGGTTCCAATTTAAGGAAAGATTTCCTCCAAATCGACATGGATGTAATTATCAATATATCCTGTAGTGAAAAGGAACTGCAAAATCGTTCTTCAATGAATTTTTCAACATATGTATCGAGACTGGAGCAGTATGTCAGAGATTGGTTGAATGACAATAGCGCCCAGACAATACTTTTCAAAATTTATACAAGCGGGTTAGAGCGGATGAATAATGCTATCGTTTCGAAAAAGCATCATTTTGCATCTGAATTTCTAACTCGCCTTGGAATAAGAGATAAAGTGACATCACACAACGAGGCACTGTCCAGCCAGTTTGCCTACAATAAGCCGTCCGGCGGCGTCTTTCTTCTAACAATAGAGCCGCTTGCCGAAGGAGGATTATATCCGGATGTCAGCGGCTTGATATCTGCAGGCGAGTCCAGTCTATCAGCAAATGGGTACTGCGATTCAGCTTGGAAAGTCCTCTCAGTACTTTCGGATGGCAAGGTTTGTTTCTGTTGTGTTGATGTAACAGGCGAAACAAGTTTTACACAGCCCGAAGAGATATGGACCAAGGGATTAAAAGAGATTTGGCTTAACCATTCCAAAATACGACAGTATCGTGAAGAATTTTTATCAGGTAGTTTGTCTTTCCCTATCTGCAGAAAATGTTTGGACGCCGTTCCAAATAGAGAGCAATATATCTTCCCCACGCTATTTCCCTACACAAAGACGATTAAATAATTACTCGGAGAACTTATGTCTTTTACAATAAATAATTTGCCGGCAAACCCAAAAATTTTATTTATAACTCCTGATCGTGGATTGTCTGGTGAATGCATAGTTCATCAGGGTATATCTTCGGTAGCAGCTTGTTTATTCGAAAATGGTATTGAGAGTCATGCGATGTTAACATCGCTTTGTACTGATGAATTTATTATGCGCATGGTGAAACAATACTCATACAAGTTTATCGGATTCTATATAACCAGTGATACTGCTTCGACTCAGTATGTTCACAGTCTTATTCAGAAAATTCAAAATTGCACTCAAGATATTGTTTTTATGGCGGGCGGTCCTCATGCTACATTAGGTCCCAATGAACTATTGGCAGATATTCCTGGAATGGATATCTGTGTTCGTGCAGAAGGTGAAGAAGCGTGCGTTGAAATAGTATTGGGAACATCATGGGAACATATAAAAGGAATCACCTTCCGGCGTGGCAATAAGATTGCCCACAACCCGCATAGAGATCTGTTGCCTGCGGCAAAACTGCCTGTGCCATTGCGTAATATCTATTTCAATCCCAAATGGAATTCTCATTCCTTGTCAACCTCTCGCGGATGTCCGAACAACTGTCATTTCTGTATTGGGCACAAAATATTCGGAAGAACTATTCGATTTAAGACTTTAGAAAAAATTGGTCAAGAACTTCAATGGATTTATGACAACGAAGACCGCAACCTAGTAGTTTCTATCAATGACGACATGTTCAATATGAAAAGAGACAGGACGCTGGCATTGATGGATATTTTTAAAAAATTTCCCTTTAGGTATTTCCCGCGGGGGATGCGCGCGGATCGACTTGATGCCGATACAGCAAAGGCGATGCGTAAGGCTAATGTAGTCGGTACAAGCATTGGCATTGAATCTGCAGATAATGAGGCACTTAAAATGATGCGGAAGGGTGAAACTATTGAAGATATCGAAAGAGGTATTGGTTATCTAAGAGATAATGGCATTGATATTGTTGGGCAGTTCATTATTGGAAATATCGGAGATACCTTAGAGACAGTAAAGAAGACCATTGCTTTCGCTGTACGACATAAATTTGAAGGTATCAACATGAGTTGTGCAATTCCATTTCCTGGTACGGCACTGCGAGAGTATGTTCTTGAAAACAATTTATTGCTGAAAGAACCGTATCAGGCTGCTCAAGGTATCGTAAACGGCAACACTACGATTTTCTTTGAAACCCCGATTTTCCCCTTGGCGGATAGAATTAAAGCCGTGCAACTTGCAATTGAATCTGGTTTGCTTGTAACGAAGTAAACTTCTTAAATATTACGGAGGTCAATCAGAAATAGTGATGTCAACAATGGAAAAACAATTTACAGTGGGGTTAATTTTAGCCACAAGAGAACAGCTTTTTAATACTTTTCCTCCATTAGGGTTGGGATATGTTGCCGCAAGCGTCAAGAAGGAGCTTCCTGATGTCCATGTTATATTAAAAGAGAAAATAGAGGATCTGATAAATGAGAAGCCGGATGTTATTGGAATAAGCGCTTCAAGCGATACTTACTATATAGCCATTGAATATGCAGAGACAATTAAACAACAGTTGAGCATTCCTGTTGTGATTGGGGGTATTCACATTTCACTCCTACCGGAATCATTGAAGGGTTGCTTTGATCTGGCAGTATTAGGTGAAGGCGAGATAACATTTGTTGAGTTCTTAAAATCTTACATTAAGAACAAATCTTTGAATTATGAAGAACTAAAAAAAATTAGTGGCCTTATCTTCAGATATAACGGAGAGTTCTTCAGAACAAAGAATAGAGAAGTAATCTCCGATTTAGACTCCTTACCTCATCCCATAATTGAAGAGTTGCCATTCTACAACCCAGCGAATGCGATATGTCTGGTCTCAGCAAGAGGGTGTCCTTATAAATGCAGTTTTTGTTCATCGGCAAAATTTGCACAGAAGTATAGATCGTTTTCAACAAATTTTATTATAGATCAAGTAGATTATTGGGTAAATCAAAAAAATGCTAGGCACATAATATTTTATGATGATCTCCTCATTGCAAATAAAAAGAAGTTGGCTGAAATAGTAACAAAACTCGAAGAGCTGGGTATTCTTGGTAAATGTATTTTTAATTGTCAGGTCCGAGCAAATCTGGTAACAGATGATGTCTGCCAATTACTTAAAAAATTAAATGTAGTCGAAGTTGGAATGGGAGTAGAATCGTTCAGTGATAAAGTTTTGCATTACTATAACAAGCTTGGATGTACCGCAAAGATTAACCAAGGAGCGATAGATCTCTTATATAAATATGGGATTAAAGTAGGTCCGGGAATTATTTTAGGCGCCCCAGTTGAGACTAGAGAAGATCTCTTGATTACATTGCGAGCAATCTTTAAGAATTTTAAGGATGGAAAAATGACTATACCTGGGTGGGGGACATTGCGCCCATTCCCAGGAACAAAGGTATGGGATTTTGCAGAACAGGAAGGCATAGTTAGCCCGACAATGGATTGGAAGGCGTTTTCAGAAGGGCACTACTTATGCAAAGAAATACCCGAGTCTGAATTTTTCGAAATCATTGAGGAGTGGATGACGAAGTACACTCTACTGTTGATTAATAATCCTGGCATTGGAGGTAATTTTGTAATAAATGATGGGTCTTTCAAGTTTTCTAGTTTCGATTTAAAGGTAGATATTAATGCTAACACATTTAATTTAAATGTATTGGCTGACGGATGGGATCAAGGAAAACTTGACGGAATAAGGACAAGTCTTAGGAATGGAGGAGTCATTACTCAAAGAAATATGTCAATGGCTCTGAATAAGGTTCTTGCAGTAAAGATGCATGCTTCGGATTACCAGAGCCTCCAAGGAAACCCCTTAATACAGGATCTCCTCGACAATGAAACTAAAATTTTTCTGGCAAAGGCGATATCGAATGATCCCCTGACCACTAAGGAGTTAGAGCGCCTGAACAGGAGATTATTAGAGGCTGTTTATCCAAAACAAATCGAGATGACCCGCAATGATATTGAGAAGGTTTGGCAACGAGCAAAATATTTTATAAAAAAAATCAAAGCAAGAAATGCCTCTGAATTGGGAGATGAGTTAATTGTAAATTTTGTTGAAAAGGATATCAATCCAACATTCTTAAGCGGTTCTTATGAAGATTTGGCCAATAAGGGTCATTGGCTAAGCAAGAGAGCAATCGTTATTGTAAGATATTCCGTGGAGAAAAAAGCTGTTATTCATGGATATATCCCAGCTAATTTTTTCAAAATATACAATCAAAGCATAGTAATTAGTGTGCTACGTCCGGACAATACTGTAATTGCAACTAAGTTGATAGATGTCTCGAATTGTAGTGATGGGAAATTTGCTTTTGATTTTTCTTTGCCACCTTTGGATTTTGCATCTATTTATATTATTACCGACAAATCGGTAATACCCAAAAATGAAGGCTTTAACGCGGATACGAGGGAATTAAGTTTTCTCCTAAAAAAGTTTAGTGTATGAAGAAAAAAACATCAGTAATTATTCCTACCTTAAATGCAGAAAAGGTTTTAACACGCTTAATCGAGTCTTTAAAAGCGCAGATCCTGTTTCCTTTTGAGATATTGATTGTTGATTCTTCATCTGATGACAAGACAGTAGAAATAGCTGTACTACTAGGTTGCAAAGTCTATGTAATTGACAGGGATAAGTTCGATCATGGTGGTACAAGAAAACTGGCTTCATCGGTAGTTAGCGGTGATATACTTGTACTCCTAACCCAAGATGTGCTTCTAAGAGATAATAAAGCAATAGAAAAACTCATTCAACCTTTTGATTCCGACAAGTCTATTGCAGTGACTTATGGAAGGCAATTGCCTTTTGAAGATGCAGATCCAATATCTTATCATCTTAGATTGTTTAATTATACTAAGGAAAGTTTACTAAAATCTATTGATGATATTCCTGTTCTAGGTATAAAAACGGTTTTTTGCTCCAACTCTTTTGCCGCATATAAAAAGAGTATTTTAAATGAAATTGGAAATTTTCCTGAAAATATAATCTTTGGTGAAGATATGTATGTTGCGGCAAAGATGATTTTAGCCGGGTATAAAATAGCTTATGCTGCCGATGCTAAAGTCTATCACTCTCATAATTATACATTAATTCAGGATTTCAGGCGAAGTTTTGATGTAGGCGTATTTCACTCAAGGGAGTCCTGGCTTCAGAAAGAATTTGGAAAAGCAGAAAAAGAAGGAAGGGAATACATTGTTTCACTGTTCAGACAAATAGGATTAAGAAGACCTTGTTGGATAGGAAGAGCCTTTCTTGTTTTGTTTGCTAAGATTACAGGTTATAGATTGGGAAGGATAGAGAAATATCTGCCACTGTTGCTCAAGAAATACTTAAGCATGAACCCAAAATATTGGCAATCCCAGCCCCAATTACCTAATACTCAATAGGCATTTTTATCTTTACATATTCGGCATATTGTCATTAAGATAATCTTTATATCGAACAATAAAGACCAGTGTTGTATATAATAAAGATCATATTCTATTCGTTTATTCAAGTCTGTGCTTCCCCGCCACCCGTTCACTTGAGCCCAACCTGTAATACCAGCTTTAACAAAATGTTTTTTCATGTAATAAGAAATTTCATCTTTGAATAATTTAGTAAACTTTGGCCGTTCAGGTCTTGGTCCTACAATCGACATATTGCCTTTCAAGACATTTATGAATTGTGGTAATTCATCCAGACTTGTTTTTCTTAAAAAAGAGCCAAATCTAGTGGCTCTGTTTTCACCTGCTGTGGCCCAGACCGCCCCAGTTGATTTTTCAGCTCCTACTTTCATGGTTCTGAACTTCATTATTTTAAATGGCTTATTATTTAATCCAATTCTGGTTTGTCTGTAAATGATTGGCCCAGGTGAAGTCCACTTAATTACCACAGCGATTAATATCATTAATGGCGAAATAAGGATAACAATTATTGAAGACAAAATCAGATCTGCACATCTTTTTATAGATTTGTTATAACCATCCAAAGGAGAAGCCTGAAGATTTATCAGCGGTAATCCATTGAATTCAGTTAAAGAGTGGTTTAGAAGTCTTATTCCAAAGATATCAGGTATATATT
>JBAXXY010000138.1:0-6997 GCA_037127655.1 Lentisphaerota bacterium | reverse complement strand
ATCTGAATATGAGTATAAGTGTCGTCACAAGATATATTTCCCCCATTAATATTTTATAACTGCTTTGCAGATTTCAATATTCGATGTTATCTTCCACTCATTATCGGTTATTCTGTAGCCTCATGAAATATCCCTATCCCCACCACTAAAATCAGGTTATGGGATAATCGGTTTACTTTTACAGTTGCCTTAAAGATAGTTAATAAAAAACAGCTTAATAGTCTGATTAGGCTTGGGGCTGGGTATGGAATCCATGAGGTTTTATGAATGGGAATAACAGATCTAATATTGTGCCGGGTTTAGAAGTCTTAATCGTATTGAAGAAAGACCAGAGATCTGGCGATTTAACGCAAGGGATTGTTAAAGATGTACTCACAAGTTCTTCAACTCACTCACATGGGATTAAAGTGCGCCTGACAACCGGCGAAATAGGAAGAGTAAAAGAAATTTTAGAGGAACCTTATATTTAAACTTATTTACATCTCTATTATGGAAGATATTTTTATTGAAATTATGAATGAGGTGATCGAGTTTTGCGGGACTTTGAGAATCTTTGATAGAGCTAATCTATACTGACTTATCTGAGGCTCGTATTTTGACTTAACTTCTTCCTTGCTGAGACTATCTTCGTATTTGTAGTCAATTAAAGATACCCTGTCCACTATTTCGGCATCATCCCTTTCAATGACTACTCTGTCAAATCTGCCTTTGATCCATTCCTTTCCTATCAGAAGAGAAAATTCTTTTTCCCTCCATAGTTCGGCATTTGCCGAAGGCCTAGAAAGAAGTTTATTAATTTCAGCGCTTTTCAAAGCTTCCATAATCTTGAGCTTAGACGATTCAAATATTTCCCTATCATATTGATTATTAAACTCTATCTTGCTGACTATTTTCTTAATATCTGAATCATCAGCCCATTGGATATGTTCGAATATTTCATGAATGCACTTGCCCATATTAAGCGCTTTATTCTCAGAATCAGGGATAAAGTTGCCCATATCGAACTTCTTATTTTTTGAAGGAATGGATTCTTTTCTTGGAGCTGATTTTATAAAGGCTAGAGGTTTAGCTTTGAGCTTAATACATTTCTTGATTTTTGCACCATTAACCTTTTGATGCCAGTCAGGATTTCCGATTCTGTAAGATGTAGTAAGAAGTCTGTTTATAACTGTAGAAAGATGAATTGCCTCTGAGCTTTTGGAATCAGCGTCACTAAATATATACAGAGCTTTTTTAGCCCTTGTTATAGCCACATAGAGGACGCATAGTTGCTCGTAACAGTGTTTTACATCGAGTCTTGCGATTCGTTCAGCCAGAATGGGGTCTGAAAGTGCGTAGTCTCTGGGCGGAAGCAGAACTGCTGAATCGATTTGATTGTTTTCATCAGTCAGTAATTGTATTCCTTCGCTGATTTGAGCCTTTACAATTGTTTTGCCCACTGAAAGTTTAGGCAGTATAACCATATCATATTCCAGACCTTTAGCTTTATAAACTGTTATTACTTGAACACACTTATCTTCGGTTTTAACAGGTATTTTATAGTTCTCGATGTATTTAATGAATGCAATTGTGTTCTGGTCTCTGTTTCCATAGAGCTCTGCAGCAAAAACCATCTGGTCTAATCTTAGTTCGTGAAGCGCCGAATCTTCCTCCAAAACTTCTTCCTTGATTTTAACCGCCCATTTTTCAGTAAAACTGACAAACCCTGAGTGATGGAGGTCGCTCAGAAGCAGTTTAACTGTATCATCCAATCTGAGTTTCTCGCCATCATTGGGAAGTAGTTTTACAAGAGGGCTAAGCTCGATCATTCCCAGAGCTATGGTATCTTGAGGATGATGAATGATTTTAATCAAAGAAAGAAGAAGTTGTACCGCGGGAGAACTTACAAGACTAAAACTTCCTTCTTTGGAGCAGGAGATTCCGTTATCAGACAGGTACTTTTCAATTTCGTCGGCATCACTATTCCTCAAAACAAGAATCCCTACGCTCAGGTCCTTTTCAAGAGGGTTAACATCCTTGATAATGTCAAGTATTTCTTTTAAAGGAAGTTTGGACTCTGATTCTTCGGAGCATTTCTTCTTGTCTGTTTCGTAAACGATGCAATAGCCTTCATCCGTTTTTACCGTCTCGTGTGTATTCCAATTCTTATTCCAGAGTTTGATAACTTCAGGGCTTATCTCATTTATTTTATGAATGTTATCAAAAACTTTATTCACTGTTTCTATAACAGATTTTGATGACCTGTATGATTTGATAAGTTTTTCATCTTCAAGCCGGTTTTTGTAGTTATCTTTTAATTCATCAAAGAGATAAGAATCTCCTCCGCGCCAAGAATAAATGGCTTGTTTCACATCGCCGACATAGAAGAAACTGCGTTTTTGCGCATTGTCGCTCATTACTTCGTCAATGAGGTTTGATACGATATTCCACTGAGGTTTGCTTGTGTCCTGGAATTCATCTATCAGCCAGTGGTCATAACGGCTGTCCAGGCGGTAGTCAATGTATATCTGGTTGGGTTCCTGTGTCGTTTTGGTCGTCAAGGCTTTGCCTTGCAGGAAAATCAGAATATCGTCAAATGCGAGTTGACCATTGCTTTTAAGTCTATTGATATACTTATCATTATAGAGGTTAAGGGCATTATATATGCCTTTTGATTTTTCCAGTTTGCCTTCTATGAGACAGGACAAATATTTCATTGCCGCAGCGTAGATGACATCCGAATCAAATGCATAATATTGCCTGCCAAACTTAATGGAAGTTGGCTTGTTTTGTTTTTTGGCTTCAATAACAGACGCAAAACCTCCTTCGCAGGAAACAATTCTTTCAAAGAAAACTTTAACTGATTCATCCGGAAGAGTCTCTTTATTGAACTCATTACATTTTAGTATCGCATCTTTGAAGTGAGCAAAAACTTTAGTAGCTATTTCTTTGCCATCCAGCATTAATTGAGCTTTGGAGATGTCAACTTTGAATTCATTTCTTAGTTCATTTGATGCGATGTTAGAGTTACCCCAAGCGTATGCGTATGGTAATTTTTTAAAACTGCCGTAATGATCCTTAACGAAATCCTCAATAACTTTATAAATCCTGACTTCTTCTTTGCCGAAAGTGGACTGCTTGAACGCCTCGAAGAGCATTCTTCTGTCATCTTCTGAAAGCTCTCTTAGAAGAAGTTTCCTAAGTGTTTTATCCATAATATCGTAACTGCTGTTTTCATCGATTATTTCCAGGTTGGAATTAACAGCGTATTCGTAGGGAAAAGATTGTAGAATTTTGAAGAAGAAACTATCCAGAGTAGATATGGCTATTCTGTGTTGCGAGTCAATGATTTTTTTGAGCAGTTCAAAGGCTCTTTCTTTGCTCATTTCTTCAATATTATCAACCTCACAGTCAGCTAACATTGCCGATTTATTTGAAACCCAGACTAAAAGCCTGTCTATAATCTTATTGAAAATCTCTCCTGCAGCTTTTTTGGTAAATGTAAGAGCGATAATCTTTTCAGGCGGAACGCCAATATGGAGAAGTTTGATGTAGCGCAGAGTCAAACGGAATGTTTTCCCGCTTCCTGCCGATGCTGAAATGACTGTATTGTTAAAAGGTTTCATATATGGAAAATCTCTATATATTTTTCATAAGACGGACTATAGAGAAGCTTCTCATAGTTGTCATATTCTACCTTTGATGACGGAGGCAAGAAAATGCCTTTTGCGATGTTAAGAATTACTCCTGCCACACATTTTTTTGCGGCAGAAAGCTCATCTGCTCCAATGTTTTGCCATGTAACTATTCTTGTATCTGTGACGGCTTTTGGAATAACGAAATATGAGCAGTCTGTAACAGTATAACCTTTAAATTCTTCCATCTCGCTGAGAATTATGGCATAGAGGGGCAATTGCAGGTCTGTCCAGCGGTACTGTTTGCCGTTGAGTTCGAATGAAGAATACTCTTTTATCAATGATTCATCTGTTCTTGCCGTTACTGTTTTATAATGCTCTTTTTCTGGGGTTTCCGATACATTGCCTGTTTTATAATCAATGATTCTCAATGATTTACCATCGGCACCGAAATCTATTCTGTCTATTTTTCCGTTAATGATAAAAGTAAAATTTTCTTTTACATTTTCTCCAAACCAGAGGCTTAATTTCTTAGAATTCAGAATTAGGCTGAATGGTTTTTCGGTAAATAGCGCTTTCCATTGTCGTTTTTCTCTGTCCTCAATCATTAATTCCAAGGCTTTTTTAAGCCTTTGCTGTAAGCTGTAGAAAGAAAATTCCACAGGGATGGAAGATGAAAATTTTGATTTGGAGAGCTGTAATTTTAGTTCAAGAAGAGCGTTTAACTCTTTGCTGTCCAGATTATTTAGCTTATCGCCTAACTCCTTAAGTATCTCATGGCAAATTGTTCCGAATTGAGCTTCATCAATATCGGTTTTGGCATCGTCTATTTCTCCTTCGTAACCAAGAATCCTTTTGAGATAGAATCTGAAAGGGCATTCCAGGTAACTTTTAAAATCTGTAACTCTAAGTCTGTTATCTTTTAGTGGTTTAATTGGAACAGAGTATTTAAAGGGATATTCAGACTGTACTACTTTGTCACGCTCAAATGATATTGAGTCGTACCTGAAAAGATAGTTAAGTCTTTCATGGAAATCTTCCTGCTTTTGGGTTTGAAGCAAGAGCCTTGATGGTTTGAGGTATTCGCCTTTCTGATTAGTTTTCATTACGACAAAGTTGATCTGAGAACCATTTTGATTATGTATTACCGACTGCAGAATGTAGGCATCTCTAGCAAACCTTGAATCGTTGCATGGAAGACCAATTTTCTTTCTTGTTGAATCTGGCAGGAATATATCGCTTGTCGTTATTGATGGAACAATCCCTTCATTCATTCCGATTATGAAAGTAAGTGGTCGATTGGCCTCCCATTGGAGTTCGAGCCAACCTCTAAGGGGCAGGGTGCCGTCCTTCTGGTTAGGAAATAGAGTTATATTCTGGAGCTTTTTATTTAGAAGGTCGGTTGTATCGTTATTTGAAAGTTCTGGGAAAAGTTTTACAGTCTCTTTAATTTCAAAAACAGCATTGGCTATTGCTTTTAGAGCTTCCAAAAAAACATCGCAAACTTCTATTGAAGTAGTGGATAGTATTGAGCTATAGATTTCTTCTGCAATCGAAATAGCTGCCAAACTATCGCCTTTTGCATTCTTCAGAAATTCCTGGGCTACTGACAAAATTTCAGAGTATGAATTTATCGAATCCTTCTTCTCAGAATCAACAGCTTTTAGTAATTCTGAAAATGAGCCGGGCATATAAGTGTTTTGTATCTCATCATTGGTGGAAAAGAGCTTTGCATAATCAAGACCTTCAGTTTTCATTGCTGCATAGGTGAGAAAATCGGCGTTCCTCAGTAAGTTAGCAAAACTCCTGTAATCTTGATTGATAATAAAGTCAGCCAGAACTTTGAATAGCGCGTATGGCTGATACTCATCAAGCTTTTTGCCAGAAGGATTATAGGTTTCAATATTATGATTGAGAAATGAACGCCTTACCGAGGGTTCTAGCGATGCATCAGGCATAATGATTGATAGGCCATCAAGCTTTATCTCTGGTTCACTGGAAGTGTTCTTTTCGGCAATTAAATTAGCAAAATCAACTGATAAGTCACTCGGAGAATCGAAGATGGTAACTCTATCTTTAAAGTCGGCAATCTCAAGATTTTTAATCTTCCAATAGTCATGGTTTGGTCTTCCGAAGAGATCAAAAGTGCACTCCAGTTCGAGAGGAGCATTTATCCAGACTTCCAGGTCTGAGATAGAGGAAAGAATGTTAATGGTCTCGCATACGACAGGAATAGGATCGGAAACAGCTATGAAAATAACTTTTGAGATTCCATCAGGAAGTTTTGGATTCAGAGCACTTTCTATCTTAACCTTGTTAGTGTCTTCAAATCCTGCCTTGGCAAGTGTCTGAAAGTAGGCGTGTTCTATATGTGAAAGCTCGTCAAATCGGTTGAAGTCCTCGCCTATTATTGCCAGATGATTTGACATAAAGTCTTCAATTGTAAGCCCGACAGATGCCAATGTATCAGCAAGCGTTGAAATTTGCTCTGCTTTGTCCATATACCATAAGAAGTTCTTATCCTCATCAGTCGTATTTGGAAATAAAAAAGAGACTTTGGGGGAGATTCGCCTGATGGCTTCAATATAGAAAAGCAGCCTCTGAGCTTCAGCAGGAACTTTTTTGTTTGCCTGATTATAGAAAAAGTATTGAGGAGTGACAATCTTCGGGGGCAGTAAAGCACACCCTTCTTTATTGGCAAGTTCAGTAAGCTTGTAACTCAAGCTCTTAATCGAATGAGCTGTCGAAACTACGGTTAAAATATGACTCAGGTCAATAAATTCCGACCTTTTAGCTTCTTTGAGGAGTTTTTCAGCCACTGACATTGCCAGTTCGTTATTCCAGCCCAAAAAAAACCGTTTTATAGTCATAACTTGAGTAAGCGTTTTTGTTGAAATGAGATTACAATAATGCCAAAATAATATTTGATACAATATGCACTTTAATCAAATATAATGATCTTTAAAGTAATAATAAGAAGTATTTCAGAATAAGAGAGCCTAAAAATGAATGAAGCAATAGTGCTTGAAAGCTTCTGAATTCAGACAACAAAAAAGAGGATGCCGTGAAGATTTAATGCTTATGAATAGTTTTATCTAGACTTAGGCATGATACTTGGGTTTAAGCTTATATTGCACTCCTGTGGCTATTTACTTCCTCAATTGCTTAATACTTGCCGAAAACTGAACTTCCTTCGATGTTATCTTGGGTCTCTTCGTTCTCTTTAACTATCACTCTTCAGTGTTAGTTTGTCCAGAGTTACCTCATTATGTCCATTTCAGACTTTTTCCGATGGTTTTTCACCGTTCTTTGTCTGTGATGCTATTTTCTTTGCATCTTCTTTCCGGAGTTAACCGGGAAGCTTATCGAATCTGACTTCCAAC
>JBAXXY010000137.1:0-7011 GCA_037127655.1 Lentisphaerota bacterium | reverse complement strand
ACATAAAACTAATTGCAATAATGACAGACATTTTAGTAAAAAAATTCTTCATAAGTTTTACCTCTAAATATTAATTACATTAGATTTCATACAAATGCTATACCTAGGAAGGTTTTTGTCAAGTCTTCTATGTTGAGACATAATCCCTAAATCACTCCAAGCCGATGATAAATCCAAAAATAGGACAGCCTCAAACAGATTGTATGCTTTATGTATGCTTTATAATCAATAACAGGGCATTTCAGAGGCTTTCAGGGGAAACATAAAAAAGAAGCCTCAATCAGCTTTTAAGTGCTTTTTGAGGCTAAATTATGGTGCCCGGGGGGGGACTCGAACCCCCACATCCGTATAAGGGATAACGGATTTTAAGTCCGTTGCGTCTGCCATTTCGCCACCTGGGCTTCTAAAATCTATTACAAACTAGTATCTGTAATGCTCTGCCTTGTATGGACCATCGGCAGGAATTCCAATATAAGAGGACTGTTTTTCAGTCAATTTAGTCAATTTAACTCCGAGCCTATTTAAATGCAAACGAGCTACTTCTTCATCGAGTTTTTTCTCCAATCTGTAAACGCCAACTTCTCTATTTGATGAGGCAAGATCAATCTGAGCAAGAGTCTGGTTTGTAAATGAAGTGCTCATTACAAAACTAGAATGTCCTGTTGCACAACCAAGATTAACAAGTCTTCCTTCGGCCAAAAGGAATATTGCATGTCCATCAGCGAATAAATATTTATCAACTTGTGGCTTAATATTTATTCGTGTAACTCCCTTCAAGTTATTCAAGGCATCGACTTGTATTTCATTGTCGAAGTGTCCGATGTTACAAATTATTGTCTGATCTTTCATTTTCTTCATGTGCGCAGTAGTTATAATATCACAATTCCCGGTAGTAGTCACGAACATATCAGCAACGGGAAGCGCTTCTTCTACAGTAGTTACTTCAAAACCTTCCATCGCAGCCTGCAAGGCGCATATCGGGTCTATTTCTGTGACCAGAACTCTTGCTCCGAACCCGCGAAGCGATCTGGCTGAGCCTTTGCCTACATCACCGTAACCGCAAACACAGCAGACTTTTCCTGCTATCATCACATCAGTAGCTCTCTTGATTCCGTCAGCAAGAGATTCTCTGCAACCGTACAAATTGTCAAACTTGGACTTTGTTACTGAGTCATTAACATTGATTGCCGGGAATAGAAGTTTTCCTTCAGCAAGCATCTGATAGAGTCTATGAACTCCTGTAGTTGTTTCTTCTGAAACACCTTTAATTTCTTTAGCAAAAGCAGTCCATTGTTTAGGGCTTTCTTTTAATATCTGCTTAAGCAGTTTATTAAGAAGTTTTTCATCTTCGCCGCCTGCAGGAGCATCAAGAATCTTTGCGTTTTTCTCAGCATCAACGCCTCTGTGAATCATTAAAGTGGCATCTCCGCCATCGTCAACTATTAAGTTTGGCCCTTTTCCTTTTGGGAACTCCAAAGCTTTTCTTGTGCACCACCAGTATTCTTCAAGTGTCTCGCCTTTCCAAGCATAAACAGGAACTCCTGACTTAGCTATTGCAGCGGCGGCATGATCCTGAGTTGAGAAAATATTACATGAACACCATCTGACATCTGCACCCAAAGCTGTAAGCGTCTCAATAAGAACCGCAGTTTGGATTGTCATGTGCAAACTACCGGTAATTCTAAGATTTTTAAGTGGTTTATCTTTACCGTATTTATCTCTTAATGCCATTAACCCTGGCATTTCTTTTTCTGCTATTTCAATTTCTTTTCTGCCAAAGTCAGCCAAAGAAATATCTGCTATTTTATAATCCATAATTATTAATCCTTGTTCTATTACTTAATTCTTTTTTGTTTCTTTTATTTTATTGAAGTCAGATATGATTGCATTCCATCTATGACCAGGAATTGATGCCCCCATTACCTGAACAACTTCAGCTCCGAGTCTTGCCCCGAATCCGCCGGCTTCTTCAAGCATCTTACCTGTAAAAGTTTTGCAAGGGATATAACCATACAAGAATCCTGCCTGCCAGAAGTCGCCTGCCCCTGTAGTATCCACAGCTTTAACTATTTGAGCTGGAACAGTTACCTTTGTATTCCCTGCCTTAATAATAGCGCCTTTTTTACCAAGTTTAAGGGCTACCACATCACAAACTCCTTCAAGCATATTAAATATATCTTCTGGATAGGAAGTTCCAGTGAACTGCATAGCCTCATCTTCGTTACAAAAAACTATATCTACATAATTTTTCAGTATTTCAGGAAGTTCTTTTCTGAACTGCTTAACAACTTCAAATGATGCCATATCCAAGCTAACAATCAAAGAATTCTTCTTTGCCGTCTGCAAAACTTTGAGTGCTACGCCCGAGTCGTATTGAAGAGTATACCCTTCCATATGCATATGAGTGTAACCGTGAAAATCTTCGTCAACTATTTCTTCTGGACGAAGAGTTAATGCAGCACCAAGATACGTTCTCATAGTTCTTTCTGAGTCTGGAGTGACCATGCTAAGGCAACAGCCTGTTCTTACACTGCTGCTAATTTTAAAGCTTGAAATATCTCCTCCGATACTGGCATAATGCTTAGTAAAGAAAGAACCCAAATCATCCTTACCTACTTTACCAAGAAATCCGGTCTTGATTCCTAACTTTGCCAAAGCTCCTATTGTATTGGAAGCAGAGCCACCCAAAACCATGGATTTTTCCATTGTAGCCTTATGAAGAATGCTGTCAATAACTGAAATATCGACTAGTTCCATCCCACCCTTTTGGCCCTCGACATTATGATGAATGAACTCATCGTTAACATTAACTAAAATATCAACAAGCGGTGAACCGAACCCAAGCAGTTTTATTTCTTGCATATACTACCTTAATGGAAAAGAATTTTGATTCTTATTATATTTTGAACCCAAGTTTCTTGGCAGACTCAATCAATGCGCTAACTTTATTTGTCTTTTCCCAAGGGAAGTTAGGACGACCAAAATGCCCATAAGCAGCTGTCTGTCTATAGCACCAACCGTTTTTCTGAGGATGCTTAAGTTCAAGAGTCTTGATAATAGCCGCTGGTCTCATATCAAAAACATCTCTGATAATAGCTTCAAGATCTTCGTCCTTATCAAGCTTGCCTGTTCCGTATGTATCAACATTCAAACTGAGAGGTTTGGCTACGCCGATTGCATAAGCAACCTGTACTTCGCATTTTTCAGCCAAGCCTGCTGCTACTATGTTTTTAGCAATATAACGGCACATATAAGCGGCTGAACGGTCAACTTTGGATGGGTCTTTACCTGAGAAAGCGCCACCGCCATGAGAACCTACTCCGCCGTATGTATCAACTATAATTTTTCTTCCTGTTAACCCTGTATCACCATGAGGTCCACCAATTTCAAATCTACCGGTAGGATTAACAAAGTATTTTACATCTTTATTCATGAATTCTGCAGGAATAACCCTTTCAGAAACTTCTCTTACCAAAGCTTCCAAAACTTCCATTTTGGCATCAGGAGTATGCTGATGAGATACAACTATTGTTTCAACTCTAACTGGCTTGCCGTCAATGTAACGGATTGAAACCTGGCTCTTTGCATCAGGTCTGAGGAATGGATATTTTTCAGGCTGTTCCTTCCTTAATCTGGCAAATTCCTGAACTATTTTGTGTGCATAAATAATAGGAGCAGGCATAAGCTCTTCAGTTTCGTTTGAAGCATAGCCAAACATCATTCCCTGGTCACCGGCGCCCTGCTCATGTTCTTTGCTGGTTGCGGCGGTAACACCAAGAGATATGTCAGCTGATTGACTATGTACGCAAATCAGAAGTTTTGCTCCATCAGCAGTAAATCTCATAGCTTCATCATTATACCCTATTGATCTAACTATGTCTCTTGTAACAGTTTCCCAAACAACATCTGCGCGTGTGGTAATTTCGCCTGACACTACCATCAAATCAGTAGTAACCAATGCTTCGCAGGCCACTCTGCTCTCAGGATCCTGTTCTAAACAAGCGTCAAGAACTGCATCAGAAATCTGATCGCAGACTTTATCTGGATGTCCTTCTGAAACGGACTCGGATGTGAAAACATGTTCAGCTCTAATCTTACTCATAGTATTCTCCTTATTTGAATTTGAGCATTAAATAAATCGACCGCTTAATATTCCTCAAAACAGTATAACTTCAAGTCGTTAACTAGATTATAAGCATACAATCACCATATGAGAAGAAACGCATTTTCTCCTTAATAGCGTACTCATAAGCCGTCAAAATGTTATCTAAACCGGCAAATGCCGAAACTAACATCAAGAGTGTGCTTTTAGGTAGATGGAAGTTAGTTAGAAGCATATCAACTGTTTTAAATTTATACGGCGGACTAATAAAAATATCCGTCCAACCTTCACCCTTTTTAACTGTGCCATCTGCCAAAGCTAAAGACTCCAAAACTCTTACTGAGGTTGTCCCGACAGCCGCAACTTTATGACCGCATAGCTTTGATTTATTTATCAGATTAGAACTAGATTCATTTAGAAAGTATTCTTCAGAGTGCATCTTATGATTTTTTATGTCTTCCACTTGCACAGGTTTAAAAGTCCCGGCTCCGACATGAAGAGTAAGTTCAGCGATACTTACTCCATTTTTTGAGATTTTTTTTAAAATATCTTTTGTAAAGTGAAGACCGGCAGTAGGAGCTGCAACTGCGCCTTTAATTTTCGAATAAACTGTCTGATATCGTTCAATATCTGAAAAATCATCCTCTCTCTTAATGTATGGAGGCAAAGGTATATGCCCTATTTTATCCATTATTTCGTAAATATCTTCAGTATTAAATTCAATCACATAAGTGCCATCATGTTCGGCAGATATTACAGTAAAGTATCCACCGGAAATTTCATTAGAAGCTTTATTAGCGGAAAGAAAAACTTTAGCTCCTGGCTTTACTCTTTTACCAGGCTTAATAAGGCAGCTCCACCTCTTTATATCTGAAAGTAGAGGACTGATAAGCATAACTTCGACATTTGCATTAGTTACTTCTTTCTTTCCATAAAGCCTGCCCTTTATTACCTGAGTGTTATTTAGAACCAGGCAATCTCCGTTGGAAAAATAATCACAAATCTCAGAAAAGCTCTTGATATGCATCTTCCCGGAAACCCTTTCAAGAACAAGCATTCTTGAAGCATCTCTTGCAGGAGACGGATAATAGGCAATTAGTTCTTCGGGAAGATTATAGTCGTAAAGTTTAAGTTGATTCATATTAGAAAAGATTACTTGACGCCGGAACGCATACTTTCTCTTGCCTGTTTGAGAGCAGAGAGTTCCTCTTCAGTAAGGCTGTTTATTCCATTCTTGGATATTTTATCGAGGATTTCGTCTATATGAGCAGCAGGAATACCAGACATTTTCCAATTTTTAGCTGCTTTGGCGCTGAAGTTCTTTGGAGCTCTATAGAAAGATGGCAGTTTTAAAAATTTAAATATATCATAAACTTCTCCTGGATACATAAATCTCATTACTAGATAGCCGCCAATCAAGCCGCCAATGTGAGCAAGATGAGCAACTTGTCCATCAAATCCAGTAACAGCAGAGAATGTCTCAATCAAAGCGTAAATAATAGCGAAAGTTCTTAGTTTTAAAGGAATAGGAGGAATAAGAAGCATTATCGTAGAGTTAGGAAAAAGAAGAGCCGCCCCTATAAGTATGCCGAATAAAGCACCGCTTGCTCCAATGCAAACTGCCATACTATTCCAATTAAAAAGAACCCAGAATAATCCGGCAAAAATACCGCTTATGAAGTAGAGAAACAAAAACTTTTTGCTTCCCATATATTGTTCGATCATCGAGCCGAAAAGATATACGCCCCACATATTAAGAAGCAAATGCCAAAATCCGCCATGAAGGAACATATATGTGAAAATTCGCCATATTTCGTAATTTGTTACTACGCTATATGGAATCAATGCCATCGAATAGGTTATTGAACTGTATGAATATCCGCCGCCAGCTCTACTTGTGGTCATCTGCTGGAGAAGAAAGACGACGACATTTATAAAGATTATTGTAGGAACAGCGTAATTTCCTGCGCTGTAGCTGCTGAAACCTTTTTTGTATCTTCTATCTGAAAACATATTTATCACTAAATAAAAATAGAAGCTCCGAAAGAGCTTCTATATAAAATTTAAGTTATTATAAGAATGCTATGAACGCCTTCCCGTACTTCTGCCGGTGGCAATAGCCCTCTTGCTTGTTTTAACAAAATCCAGAAATTCTATTACTTCAGGCACTTGTTCAACTTCCTTTTCTATTTTCTCAATAGCATTGGAAACATTTAATCCGCTGACAAAGAAAATTTTGAAAAGATCTCTCAGAGCTCTGATTGACACATCGCTAAAACCATTTCTCTTCAAACCTATAATATTCAAGTTCTTTATAGAGCCATTTCTTCCATCAGCGATCACAAACGGAGGAATATTGACTGATGTTACTGAACCGCCGCTCATCATGGCAAATCTTCCTATTTTAACAAACTGATGAGTTCCGCAAAGTCCTGATATAACACAGCTATCTCCAATTTCGCAATAACCGGCAAATCCAGAACCGTTAACCACAGTAACCTTGTTGCCAACCTGACAATTGTGGGCCACATGAGTATTTATCATAAAGTAGCAATGGTCGCCGATGACCGTTTCAGACCCTTCCTTTGTACCTATATTGGCTGTAAAACCTTCTCTGAAGAAGTTATAGTTTCCGATTTTAAGGTAAGATTCTGTTCCAACAAAACCATGATCCTGAGGTTCTGTCCCAAGTGAAACAAACGGAAACATAGTATTATTTTCGCCGATGGTAGTATGTCCTGAAACATTGCAGTGAGATATGAGCTTAGTCCCGGCCCCTATTTTAACATTAGGTCCCACAGTGCAAAAAGGCCCTATTTCAACTGTGTCTGCTATCTGAGCCTTTTCGTCCACTATCGCAGTGCTATGAATCTTACTCACGATTAAACTCCGTATTTATAATGTTTAAG
>JBAXXY010000136.1:0-7063 GCA_037127655.1 Lentisphaerota bacterium | reverse complement strand
CTGTACTACTGTGTAAATATATCTCCATTACCACCACATTTGTACCGTTATAGATTTCCTGAGCTATCGGCACCCAACCGTGTTTTCTATAATAAGCTTCAGCGGTAGGAGTAAATAGATATAGTTTTTTAATTCCTATCCTTTCAGCTTCTTTATATATTCTGGATTTTAACATTCCCCCAATACGCATTCCCCTATATTTTTCTTGTACATAGACACCAGCCAGCCATGGAGAAAGATCTTTCCTTGTATCCATATCAAATTCTTTAATACAAGCAGTTCCTATGAATTCTTCTTTTTTTGTCGCTACGACAGCTAATGGTATTTTGTCAATGTTAACTCTTTCAGCAATTGAGTTTTGAAAACCTTTCAAGGTTTTTTGCGGGTGTAAGTAGCTCCACTCCTTATAAAACAGACTGGCAATCTCTTTTATTAAGTGCTTTTTATGAAATAGGTAATTGATTTCAATATCCATATTATTGTTATTTGGACAGATGCTTGCCTGTAGCGATAAAACAAGCCCCTCTTAATGCGGTATCATACCCTAAGCACGAAAGTTTTAGCTTTGGAGGAGGCACTAGCTTCAAACCTGTAAGCATACATTCATTAGCCTGTTCTAAGAGTAGGTTGCCTCCGCCTAGGGATACTCCTCCGCCAAATACAACTAATTCAGGGGATAGAATAGTTGCGATATTTCTTAATCCCATGCCTAGATTATAAGCAACCTCTTTCCATTCGTGTTGACAGAGCTTTTCAGCGTTCTTCTTATAGACACGCCTAATTCCATTGCCAGAAACGAGGGCTTCAAGGCACGAACCGCCTCCACATTCGCAAATTACCCTTTCTGGATGAGAACAACGATAATTAATACACTGATGAGCAAATTCAGGATGAGATAGCCCCTGATAGATTTTACCATTTAACAGAAAGCCACCACCCATTCCGGTGCTAAGAGTTATATATAAAAAATATTTCTCTTTGTAGTTTCCTAAATTATACTCACCTAATGCAGCAACATTCGTGTCGACATCAACAAAGAAAGGAGCTTTCCATTCTTTTTCCATTATCTCTTTCAAAGGAACATTTCTCCAATTTTCTTGATGCAAGGGAGAAACTATTCCCTTTTCTGAATCTAGCGGTCCGCCAATAGCTGCTCCGATCCCAAGAATCTTCTTTCCTTTAGCTATTTCTTGAATTAAATGATTTATAAGATTAAGTCCTTCATTGAAAGATTTTGGGGTATCAACTTTTGTTCTTTTCAACTCTTTACCGTTACCATCAGTCGATGCAACCATTATTTTTGTTCCGCCAATGTCAAGCCCAATGTAAATTTCCATATATATCCCTATATAAAATAAGTTTTAAGCACTCTACATTTAATACTGTCGATTAATGCTTAAATTATAATTTAAAAAAAGAAATAAAGCGATTTAGCACAAGAGGAAAACTCAAACTACCCCTATATAACCTAAATTCTTTGTATGTTCATTGACTAAATTCTCAATCTTCATGCTTGCGGATAGCTTCTTCATTCCACTTTATGATTTCATATGATTTTATAGTCTGATTATTGGGTATGAGGGAATATATGAGAAAAGAGTGATAAAATCATATATTAAGACATCAAAAAAGTAGCTGAAGTTTGAGCTTTATGTCTTCTAGCGCTATTGATCAAATGTCTATATAGTTTTTATCAGGAAGTTGTACCATTAATATAATCCTCTTAAAAGTATCACAACTAATTATCTATATAGATATTATAACGCGTATTGTTTCCTGTTTTTACAGATAGTTTTGTGCCTATTTGCCCCAATTTAAATCAGAGTTTTGCAATAGGCTCTTATGTTTATAGATTGCTATCAATTATAAGACAATATGTCCTTAAGCTTGCGATGCAGTTTGTGGTTTGACACAAGCATACATTCGCTATTAAACTCTTTTGGCATATCAGGATTATCCGGTCCGAAATTTGAGATAATTGCCCCTGCCTCTTTCGCTATCACAAAGCCAGCCGCCATATCCCACAAAAACACTGTTTCGAAATACCCTTCAAGCCTTCCGCAGGCCACCCAGCAAATATCAATTGCTGCAGATGCAAGCCTTCTTATATCTTGACAATTATCCAATATCTTTCTAACATTATTCATCAGCGCAGGTCTCTTTGATTTATCATAAGGAAAACCTGTAGCAATGAGAGCTTTGCTTAAATCATCCATCTGACTACAATAAATCCGATGACCGTTTAAATACGCTCCATGACCGACAAGAGCGCTAAATTTTTCATATAAAAATGGACAGTAAACCACGCCGAATTTGAGTTCGCCTTTGTAGGCAAAAGCGATGGATATAGACACATTAAAATGACCATGGGCATAGTTGACAGTCCCATCTATCGGATCAACTATCCAAAGCGGACCATAAAAGTCAGTCCTGTCTTTGTGTGATTCCTCAGAATAAATAGGAATGTCGGGATATTGAGTGGAAAGTTCTTTCGTTATAAGTTCATCAGATTTGAGGTCTGAAGAAGTAACTAGTTCCGACCAGCGTTTATAGTTAAATTCCAGTTTTCCACTACGCAATTCCTTAATCAGGTGCCCGGCTTTCACAGCCAAATCTTCGGCAAATTCAAGCATGTGCTCCAATTCAATATCGCAATAATCTCTCACTTATACTCCTCCTATATCATGTTTGTTTATACAGACTAAAATCGATTGGTTAATTTAATTGTAAACTGATGAGCCTCTTGCAAATATTAGCTATCTCCTTTTTATGTCAAAAGATATTGCTGAAGCATAAAGGTAATTATTCCGGCAAAATATCCTAAAAGTGCAAGAAAACTAATCTTCTTCAGATACCAGAAAAAGTTAATTTTTTCCATCCCCATTGCGGCAACTCCTGCAGCTGAACCAATAATAAGTATGCTGCCGCCAGTTCCAGCACAATATGCAAGGAGAAGCCAGAAATTGTGGTTTAGTGGATATTGGTCTAAGCTATACATACCCTGAACCGCAGCGACGAGAGGGACATTGTCTATGACTGCTGATATCAGGCCTAGCAGAAAGAGTACGATATTTTCATTTATGATAGTTGCTGTAATCCAGCTAGCAAGTTTTGGTAATAGGCCAATAGATCCTAAAGAAGCAACACTTAAAAGAATACCAAGAAAAAAAAGTATGGTAGGAGAATCTATTTTTTTGAGCGCGCTTGAAAGGGATAGTTTCTTTTTGATTTGTTCATCCATTTTGTCATGTATAAATCCGGTTATTACCCAAAGAAGTCCCAGAGCAATGAGTGCTCCCATGTATGGAGGCAAATGTGTAAGAGTTTTGAATACAGGTATTAAAATCAGCATTAAAATGCCTGATGAAAACACTATGAACTGATGGATTCTAGAAAGATCATCTCTAACCTTTTTAGTTTCTATATCTGGTTCATCTTTAAGTATGGTGCCATTGATCATAAAAGAGACAATAACAAGAGGTACGATCAAGGAGATCATAGAAGGGATAAAGAGCCTTATAATTATATTCCAAGTAGAAATCTGTCCACCGATCCAGAGCATTGTTGTAGTGACATCACCGATTGGAGTCCATGCGCCCCCTGCATTAGCCGCTATAACCGTTATACCGGCAAAGAAAAGCCTATCCTTTGATTCGGGTATGAGTTTTCTTATAAGCGAAACTATTACAATTGTCGTTGTGAGGTTATCAAGAACAGCAGAGAGGAAAAATGTAATAAAGCCTAATAACCATATTAATTTTATTTTGTTAGTCTGAGTGATTCGCGCTGTTATGAATTCAAAACCATTATGAGCATCAACCAGCTCAACTATGGTCATTGCGCACATAAGGAAAAATAGAATGCCCGAAAGGCTTCCCATGTGATGATCCAGCTGCATGATTACATCTTGCTTATTCGCTGAGGAGAGTATGTAAACCGTCCAGCATAGAACACCAGTGACTAGAGCACTAGCTGCTTTATTGATTCTTACAAATTGTTCGAATGCAATAGCACTATAACCAAGAATAAAAATGATGACAATTAGTGTTTCCATTACAAAAATCAATTAGTGATATTCATTATTACTTATAAGTTCAAAACTGTCAGGTAAATATTTAAAGAGTTTATTGTTAGTAATAAATCGGATTGGGCTTATTAAATTATATTCGTAATTTTATATTCGAATGGAGCAAGTTTTATCTCCCTAAAAGAAATTGGATCTGGAGTATGATTCATTATAAAACTTTTTTCTCCTCTAGAATAGATCTCCACCCCATTAGGAGTGCTTAAATAAGCTATATTATTTTTAAGAATTATTTCTCGAGCAATCTTATCGACTACTGCAGATTCAGCTCCAGTGCCAACATAATAGACTATACCGTTTCCATATTTATTTTTTGTTATAGCAGCATACTTAGCATAGAAATCATCGTTATACGAGAAGATGGGTTGAGCAGTTGTACATTCCAATAAGTCTCGCCACACAGTAGAAGAGAATATTAAATTAGAATTAACATCCTTGATTTCAACGCTTTGCCCTTCATGAAGAGACTCAAAGTCTATAATCTTGATTCCTGCTATTGATTCTACTCTGTTTTCAGAGTTAAAAAGGATATTATTATTTATATCTTTTATCCCGGCCCTAAAGCTAAATACGACAGTTCCACCATTTCTTGCAAACGCTTCAATTCGATCTGAGATTTCATTTTTAGCTAACATCAGTACTGGAATCAGGAGTAGTTTGTATTTGCTAAAATCAACATCAGAAGAAACTACATCAACTTTAGAATTCAGCCTAAAAAAAGGTGCATATAGGCGTTCTGCTTCTTTGGTAAAATCAAATAGTCTACTTTGTGGTTGAATTTTCCATGACCAAATATTATCCATGTCATAAACAAGGGCTATTTCTGAATTAATATCGTCCGTAGGCTCAAATCCTGAGTTATGGACATGCTCGATAAACTTCTTTACCTCATAATACTTCCTGCCAGGTTTATTTCCATGATCTAGAATTCCATAGCAGAATTGCTCTGCTCCCTTACATGCAGCCCTCTCTCTGAAGAAAAGTATAGATTCGGCTCCATGAGCAATAGACTGCAATGTCCACATTGTAGCCTGGCCAGGTCTTGGCAGATATCCTATTATTTGATGACCTTGAGCGCCGATGAGTTGTTCCATTACACAGAAATTTTTCTGTTTAATCGACCTCATCATATCGAGATAAAGGGCAGTAGAATACGGCGGTACGGGTTCTTTTAACCCACCCCAAACAGGATAATTATCATAGGAAACAATGTCTAGACTCTTTCCAATGTTTTTGAAATCCATAGCTTTATCAAAAAGGCCACCTGAAAAATTATGAGTTATAAACTGTCTTTCTCCAACATACTTCTTAAGTATATCAATTTGCATTTTTGCATAATTAGATATTGATGATGCTCTGAATCGATAAAAGTCCAACATCAATGATGGATTATGCGTCGTTATTGTCGGTTTTGGAATTGGAATTTCGCAAAAAGAATTATAAGTTTGAGACCAAAATGCTGTTCCATATGTCCTATTTAGAACAGAAATATCTTTGTATTGACATTTAAGAAAATCCTGAAATCCGCGATGGCATATAGGGCAGAAGCACATATCGCTACCCTCATGGCCAAATTCGTTATCAATCTGCCATCCGGTAACCTGTTCTTCTTTAGAATAGTGTTTGGCAAGTATCTCAACTATCTTACTGCTTAATTCAATATACTTTTGACTATTAAAGCAGTACTGACGCCTTCCTCCGAAAACTCTCTTCCGTCCGTTCTCATCTTCAGAGAGGACTTCAGGGTATTTCAACGCGACCCATGCAGGCATAGTAGCAGTCGGCGTGCCAAGTATGACTTTTAAATCATGCTCTTTTGCTTTTCTTATGACATTATCAAAAAAATCAAAAGAATATTTCCTTTCTTCCTCTTCAAAAATATGCCACGCAAACTCAGCAATTCTGACTACATTAAGACCTAGTTCCTTCATCCATTTCATATCAGAATCAATGAGATTAGCATCCCACTGTTCAGGGTAATAATCTGTTCCAAAATGCATTATATTTGTACCTTATATAAAGATTTATTTATACAAAACCATTACTGAATACACTTTATTTGTCAAGCAATCAAAACTTGATGAATGGAAAGGGAGACATGAAGTCTCCCTTAAAAAACAAACAACGAAAATAAAAAGGTTTCCTTATTTCAGGTATTTCTGTATAAGAGCTGCAATATTTTTCTTTTCTGAATTATCAAGGATATGTACAGGTTTCTTGCAAACTGAAGAACTTATAACATCCATCTGCTTTAAAGTTTCTTTCAGTGGTTCAAAAACGCCCATAGTGTCTACTATTTCAATTACACTGTTAAATTCAGTATTTATCTTTCTTGCTTCTGCGATTTTATTTTGCTGAACTAGGGAAAATATTGATTTGCCTCTTTGCTTATTGTCAATGTTATAAATGCTTCCGATCGCTCCGCAAATTTTTAAGACAGAAGCATTGAACAACAACTCGTCAATCCCGTAAAAGAACAGTTTGTTAGGGAATTGATTAATTAAGCGTTCTAGGAAGTATAAATCGGTCGAAGTGTATTTGACGCCAATTATTTTCTCATTAAGAAGGAGGTGTCTATATACAGATATATCCATATTCACGCCCGTCAGGGACGGTATGGTGTATATGAGCATATTATTATTTGTCTTATTGACTATAGCTTCATAATATTCAATCAGCGCATCATTTGGAAGCTTATAGTAGAAAGGGGTTACGGCTGATAAACATTTGTATCCTAAACCTGTGGAATACTCAGCAAGTTCCAGGGTTTCATCAAGACAGATTCCGCCTACTTGGGCAATCAACTGCACCTTACTTCCAGAAGCTTCGTCTATAGCAATTCTGAAGACTTCTTTTTTTTCCTTCAAAGTAAGCTTAAAATTCTCCCCAGTTGATCCGCCTATATATAGCCCGTCTACCTTATTGCAGTCAATATTGTGTCGGACAATTTTTCTTAAATCAGATTCATTAATATTATAT
>JBAXXY010000135.1:0-7281 GCA_037127655.1 Lentisphaerota bacterium | reverse complement strand
AAGTAGAAGATAACAAAGAATTGGAGGTCATTGAGGTTAAAGCAAGTTGTTTAAATATGAATTTTATTATAGAATCTTAGAAAAGTTCATTAACTAAGGAGGCGCACCATGAAAACTACAAAAAAATACTTTTTCTCAATGGTTGAAGTTGCCCTTGCAGTTGCCATTCTGGCTGTAGGCGCAACTACAGTAGTGACCCTTATTCCTGTAGGAATAAAGCAAAACAATGATTCCTTGGGGCAGAACTATTCGGCGCTTTTTGCTAATGATGCTCACGCCTATCTTTCAAACCTTGCCAAAACTAATTGGAGCGCTATTTCAAGTTTGCCTCAATATAGTTCCTTGATTACTAACGGTATTCCAAATAGTGTAGTTACTTTGGATCAGCTAAGCGGACGAACTAAAGAAACAGGTACAGATCTTTATAGCATAGCACCAGGTGTCTATGCTGTTTCAAAATCATCAGGAGAGAATTCAAACGGTCTAAGCCCTACAGGGCAAGACTTTTCTGCCCAAATTATTATCTGGCAGAGCGGGGGCGCACCACAACCTGCCCCTACAGGTTTATTCAATATTGATATAACTAACGGAACAGTGACTCTTAACCAGCCTTCCAACTTTAACATAAAATCCATTGGTTCTGACTTTATGGCAGGAACCACACACTATCCTGTAGTATTAACCCAAAATGTAACTCAGCCTGATGGCACAACTACTACAAGCAGTAATCCTTTCGGCACAGGCGTTGCCACAGCCAATCAATCCTGGAAAGTTGACAATCAAGCCACTGACACTAAATTCACAGGCAATGCACAGTCCACCAATGCATATAATGGCAGAGCTTTTGATTCTTCTAACTCTGACCAATGGCTAATTCTAAAAAATGGAGATCCTGTTCCACTACGCAATGCAGCCAGCTCAGAACAAAGAACTATTGGTTCACTTGTTTCACCATTTGCTGTACCAGACCCCAGTCGTCCAGGAAAATCTATGATGAAACTTGAGCCGAACCAAGTCATTTTCTGTATAGATATAAACCTCGCTTCGTCTGAAGGGATTTCAGCTGTTGACTACAATGACCTTGTATATCTTGCGACAGTTGTTCCCACGACTACATACGCAACAAAGACCAATGATATCACAGACCCAAGCGCTTTCACGCTGATTGACGAAAATGGCAAAAGCTACACTCTGGCAAGTATGGCAAGTGATCCCTCAATCAATTACGAAACCCCGCAGACGATCAAAACGAATAGCCTAAAAATTAAGACAAGCGACTCAATCAATGTAAATGGGCAAGATGTCGCCCTAAACGGCAATGCTGTTACGCTAAATGCCGCAGAGGCAGGTTCTTTTAATGTTCAGGTATGGAAAGAAGGCACTCAGTGGCATACACAAATACTCGATGGTTCCAAGACTACGATCGCTGCTGACAATGGAAGCACATTAAATCTGCCTCGTCTGACCGCCAAGCAGAACAGGGTCGGGATAAATACTGAAATAAGCTGGCCATTAGCTCAGACAAACTACGAAGCTAGAAACAAACTTAGATACTACTTTGAAGTCTATGACATGGAAAGCATAGGCAAATAACTAATGAATATTACGCTAAATGATTTAAAATGCGCCTCTAAAAAGAGGCGTTTTACCCTTATCGAACTTATCGTAGTATTAGCCATATTAACCATAATTGTCATGGCTGGATTCCAATTTTTCTCAGCAACTCAGAATACCTGGAATATTTCAGAAACTAAAAGGGAGACTTTTGAAAATGCAAGAATAGCTCTAGACCTCATTTCCCGTGATTTGGAAAGCGCTTATTATGGAGATGGCACTGCTCCTTTCTGGCATTGGGGAACTGACGCAAATGGCCTGCCGATAAGGCCTTCAGCATGGGGAGAATACAGAAACGAGCTTCTTGCATTTGTTTCAGACACGCCAATACCGCCGAATGATCAGTGCACTTCAACCCTCTGTGAAGTAAAGTATCAGCTATATTTTGCTACAACTCATGATATTCATGAAGGATGGATTAGAAGAAGCGTTACAGGAAATAGAAATGATGATGGTTCTGATAATTTAAAATGGAATTATCTCAATAACCTTAGGGTCGGCTACCAGACAAGCTCAAATATAATATCATCCAATAGATACTCAATGGCATCTCTGACGGCTGATAACAGTTCCTCAGGAAACCGTTTAACAGACGGCACATGGGTGGATTATCAGAATGTTATTCCTTTCGCTCTTGATTTGTCCTTTTATTGCGACAGCGGAAGCACCGGAAAATTGTCTCATGAAGTCCTCGCTGACACGAATACAGCTATAACAACAAACACAGCAGCTTCAGTTAGAAAGTATGACAAGAATGACAAAGCATTTCCTTCCCAGATTACCATCACTATCACATTAATGGATAGGGCATCCTGGAATAAATGGATTACATTGCAAGGCAATAGCGTTTTCCCGACAAATGAAACTTCAACAGCAACAGCTTTTAGAGTAGCTCATCAGTTAACTTTTAAGCGAAGCGTCTTCATCGGAGATAGAGGCGGCCAGCAGTAGAGAAAGGATTATGAAAAACATCAAAAGCAAATTTCAGCCTTCGAGAAATGAAAAAGGTGTAGCCTCAATCATGGCAATAGGTATTTGCACCATATTGCTTGCTTTGGCTATCGCTTATGTAACTACTGCTATAATCGAGAAGAAAGCTTCAATAAATTACCAAAATCTTGCTGTCGCAAGGCTAACAGCTCAAACTTCATTTACCAGAGCCCTTGCTTATATGAAAGAAAAATCCACTTCTGGAACAGACAGTTTTAATCTCATAGTAAGCCATGACGAAAATCTTAAAATAAATACCTCTGATTCTTCTATCTACTGGGACAACCTGCCCTATGAACTTACTACAGTAATAGAAGGTGATACTTACTACTCCCTTGCCGATGATTACCCTAGCGGCTACGGTGATATAACAGATACAGATAATGTTACATGGATTTACCTAAGAAGAAATCAGACTAATGCAGGTGGGAATGAAACAGATACGATAGTTTCAAGGATTGCTTATGTAGTTATCCCCGATAAAGGCAAAATAGATCCCTGGTCTGCAATTGACTCTGGGGTTAATGCCGCAAGTTTCTACAGGACACCTCCATCCGAATCCAATTACGGAGGAGTTTCTACCGGATATGCCACATCCGTTGACGCTAATGGTAACTATGTCATTGGCAGACCTGGCAGGAACATAAATGAAATGAGCTTGGCATCCCTTGAATATGATACTACTAGATTCACTAATGCATATACAATCAATATGGGGCCACAGTATGCTGGCGGTCTGGTTCCGCCTAATGGAGAACCTAAATGGTTAGACTTTTCAGGTCTTTTCGATTCTTTGGCAATAGCCTCGACAGATGTTAATACCAGAAACTATTTTAGGGATGTTTTTTATCTTAATTCCCCAGATGATCCGGAGGCCTTCTGGATTGACTTAAGCAATGACTCAATCAGAGATTCATCTGAGCTCTTTCACAGATTTGACTTAACAGGAATAGATTGGGATAATATAACTGTCAATGATTTGGAAACTTCGCTCAGATCCAGTTTTGATTCTGATACTGGAATCAATTGCCCGCCATGGCTTACAAACTGGCAAAGTCCAGGAGATTATTCTTTAATCGACATCGCCAAAAGACAAATCCTCGCTAACCTCATTGACTACTGCGACTCAGATACAAACGCAACAACTGATAACCCTGGCAATCCTAGCTATTTAGGTCTTGAAAGATGCCCTTATATTAATGAAGTGAAGATCAAAGTCGCAGGAAGCTTAATAAGAAGCGGAACAGCTACCTCGAATTACCAGTGGAGCTTTTCAACTGTTGCGGCTTCTAGCACACCCACACCAAATTTTACAAACTCCGTCTATCCAGCAATATATGTCGAAGAGGTTGATATGTATGGGATAACTGATCAAATAGCAGCTCCTTCAACAAGAACCAGGGCTTATGTTGATACAATGCGTGTCGAATACGCTTGGGGAGTTAACTATGGGACAGGCACTGATACTATCAATGTCTCAAATACTCCGACGATTACTATCAGCACGACACCTTATAACTCTTATGTTTCAAGTTTCATCGACATGTCACAAGGTAATTTGAGCCAATTAAATCAGTCAATACCAGCAACAGGCACTCGTCTGAGTGATAGTACCACACTAGGAATACGAGTAAGAATATCTAACTTAAAAATCAGGCTTGCAAGCTATTCAGTTTCAGATGCTACACAAACATTGTACGATTATGTCAATCTCCCTGATACACCATGGATGACCCTCATTCCCACCAATACTGCAGGAACGACGCGAAATGGTTATCTTTCGATAGATTATCAATGTGC
The DNA here is from genome assembly GCA_037127655.1 of Lentisphaerota bacterium. Taxonomy (GTDB): domain Bacteria; phylum Verrucomicrobiota; class Lentisphaeria; order Victivallales; family GWF2-38-69; genus GWF2-38-69. The sequence goes on along the minus strand of JBAXXY010000135.1, from coordinate 2,877 downwards.
TGATCCAAGGCAGAATCTCAATACTAGTGATTGGAAAGGTCCAAGTACTTCATCTTCATATTATCTTCTAGTCAATAATACGCTTGCCACCCCGTCAGTTACATCCGATACCGGAACAGTTTTTGGGTATCCTTCAACCATTACTCAAACATCGGCGAAAAATCAGATTTTTATTCCGAATGCCTCAGGGAACGATCCGGAACCCACAGCGACCCAACCTTGGGATATCTCAACAGCGTATATTCGCAACGCTCCGATGCAATCACCATGGGAGCTGGGTTTCATTCACAGGGCAAAAGCATTTCAGACCCTAAATCTTAAGAAATATAACAATACATCAACAGGGGGAGTAATCGATGGGGCTGGCGGAGGAAATTATGCCAATGGAGATGCCAATATTCTTGATCAGATAAAAATGACATCAGCTACCTACACGAGGGGAAAAATTAACATAAATTCAGACAATCAATCCGTACTTAGAGCACTCTTCGACAATATCAAACTTGGCAGTAATCTCAAAACCAATCCTGACCCGGGATTTTTCAATGCAGGACAAGTCAATACGCCTATAACTAGTACGCAGGCCGATTCCCCGATAGCGTATCAACTTACTGTAAATAACGGTAGTAAAGCGGGAACATCTACTAAGCCTTTTCTTACAAGAGCTCAGATAGCTGATACAAGCAGAATACCTTGTCTTTCAATAGATGACTCAAAGCTTTATAAAGCATCTGACACAACCCACTACCCTTATATATCAAGAACTACAGATGCACAACAAGAAGAGTTAATTGGCAAATTCATTAACCTTACCAAAGAAGAAACTCCTAACCTATACACTGTAATAGCTGTGGGGCAAGTAATTAAAGATGTAGGTGGGGTAACAATAACCGATAAAGACGGGAATCAGACTCCAACGACATACGGCAAGTTTGACATAGGTGCTGATCAGATACTTTCCAGCCAGAAAATTCTAGCCATTATAAAGCGCAACCCTACGACTAATAAATTCTATATCTCCAGAATGATCTACCTGAGCGAATAGCCGCCGACCTGCACAGTCTGAATTTATGTGAATCTGGATCTGTAGCCGCATTTTCTGCAAAGAGGCTCGACTAATTTTCTTGCAGAAAATCCATTGTATAAAGCTAAGGCTCTTTTGCCATTGATTATCTCTGTAAAGGAAGTTTCTTTTATATTGCCTAAGTTGATGGATCCTTCACTGTCCAGACAGCACGGAACTACTGTGCCATCAACTAGAATTGCGACCTGGTCCCTTAGCCCCAAACAAAATCCTTTTGTGTTCAAATCAGTAATATCGGCATCTGGCCAATTAAAACATTCAGCCTGATTTACATAAACATTTTCTGAAATTTTTATACCATTGGAAGTTATAGGAATTTCTTTAATCTGATTAGGAAACCCGAAAAACTTTTCAATTCTTCTTAAAATGTACTCATTGCTGGAATGATGACGATTATCATTCACATTCCACAATCTAAAACAGGATATGAGTTTCGGGTTCTCATTTTTAACCTCTTTTACAAAGCTGAATATTTCATTCAGATAGCTGTCTATTTCGCCATCGGACATATTTGATTCAAAACTATGCAGCGAGAAATTTATTAATCTCAGAGCTTTCTTAGAAATGATTTTTTCTTTAACTTTTCCTATGAGAGTACCGTTTGTAGTAATGTTTGCGAAAAAACCGTATTGCAGGCACAAATCCAGAAAAGCCTCTATTTCAGGATGCATGAGAGGTTCGCCCATGACATGAAAATAGATGTATTTAGAATGATTGCCGACTTCATTGAGTATTTTTCTGAAGAGTTCAAATCCCATAAACTCAGGCTTTCTTGAAGTCTTGGGGCAGAAACTACAGTGCAGATTGCAGACATTGGTTATCTCAATATATATGCGTTTAAAATTACTCATTTAGCCATTTCTAATACAAAAATTAAAACCACTGCAATTGCTTGCGGTGGTTTTAATTAGTGGAATTAAAAAAATTAGTAAGCAGAAGTGCTCTTTGAACCGGAAATAATAGCTATACCTGAACTTGTACCAAGCCTTGTGGCGCCTGCTTCTACCATAGCAACGGCTGTTTCGAAATCTCTGACAGCTCCTGAAGCTTTGACTTCTAGTTTATTGCCAACTACGCCTTTCATTATTTTTACATCTTCTACTGTGGCCCCGCCTGTTCCGAAACCTGTAGAAGTTTTAACGAAGTTAGCGCCAGCCTTCATAGAGAGTTCAGCTGCAATTCTGATCTCGTCTTTTGTGAGGTAGCAAGTTTCGAAAATTACTTTTACGCAGATTCCGGCAGGAAGAGACTCGACTACCATTCTAATATCATCTTCGACATACTTGTAGTTCTTTACCTTCATTGCCCCGACATTCAAGACCATATCAACTTCGTCGGCGCCGTCAGCAACTGCTTTGATTGCTTCAGCAGCTTTTGCTTCCTTAGTAGTAGCTCCCAATGGGAACCCAATCACTGTGCAAACCTTGACTCCTGATCCTTTCAGGAATTTCTTGCAGGCTTGGACATAATAAGGATTGATGCAGACTGATGCAAATTTGTGTTCAGCGGCTTCTTTGCATAATTTTTCGACCTGATCCAGAGTTGCGTCAGCTTTTAAAACTGTGTGGTCAATGTACTTTGCCAAATCTTTTGGATTGGTTATTTTTGTCATAATCTAAGTCTCCTTGTTATCTGGTTTATAATATGGTGTAAGAACTAATTATCCCGATGATAGGACATAAATCAATATTTCTTGGAAAAACCTTCTATCCATAATTATGTACGGCTAAACTGAGGATTTTAACCGGCTGAAACCAAAAAATTACAACTTTGCATTAAGCACTCTTAAGTAT
>JBAXXY010000134.1:0-7285 GCA_037127655.1 Lentisphaerota bacterium | reverse complement strand
ACTCTATTTATTACTACATATGCAACATTTTATGTTCTATTATTAATAAGGGAATGAAGATATGGAGTTTTACGGTGATAAAGCAAAAACTATTAGAAAGAAATCTAAGTTCACTTTAGATGAGCTTGCCAGAAAAATGGCAATTTTTAGAACTACTCTTGGCGCGTGGGAAAATGGAAAAAGATCACCGTCTGAAATCAAAATCCGTTCATTGGCCAAAGCATTGAATGTCAGTGTTGATCAGATATCAAACATAAAATCTGATAAACCTGTGTCTCCTACTAATTTTGCTCAATCAATTGCCTCATTTATATCACCAACCAATGAAAATAAGAACAACCATCAAAACACGATCAGATCAGTTTTTGCAGGCATTAATTCCATTACTATTGAGCTGGGGAACGCAAAAATACTGATTGACTCACTGACCACTTCCCTTGCTTCGATATTCTATATAAAAGATATAAAATTAAAGTATATTCTAGCCAATCACCTCTTCCTGGATTATCTCTCATTGAATAAAAACCATTCTGTTTTCAACAAAACCGATTATGAATTTTTCCCTGCTTCTGAAGCCAAAGAAAATGATGAAGAAGACAGACAGGTACTTCTTTCAGGCGAAACTGTAATTAATAAAGAAAGGCATATACCCGGAAGCAGGAAAAAAAGATGGGGGCTTATTTCGAAAATACCTGTTTTTGATAACGAGGGTAAAATCAGCGGCATCGTAGGATCTTTCACAGATATAACAGAAAGAAAGAAACAGGAAATGCTCAGAGCAGGATACGAAAAAGCATTGGGCTCAATAGACGCATATATCTGGATCGGCAGAGGTCTTGCAGAAGAAGATGGGCGAAAGACTATTGATAAGATTCTCCACACATTCAGCAATAAAATTGCAGATAAAATATCTGAGAAACTTGGCAATCTTTCAATCCTGTCTCCAGAAGACAGAAAAGTACTCAGGTCTCTGCGAAAGCCTAACAATCGCGGTCCGTTAAATGTAAATTTGGATACCCTCACTGCGGACAATCCTCTTGAAGTATTCTATGCCCTTCCGTTAAAAGATGGAGAGGAGATTAATGCAAGAGAAAAAATATTTTATGATCCTGAACTGGATTTATATATAGGAATAATTCGACTAGATAATGAGAAAGATGAGATAGATCGTGCTTTAGCGCAGAATAATCAGCGAATAATAAAAAGTCTTCAGAATCTGGGCGTGCCAGATGACATAATCAACAAATCCTTTGCAAGTAATATTTAACAGACATCCGCTTGAAAAAATCTACCTAAGATCGAGTAGGAGGGGAGGATTAGCTCCCCGACCTCTCACAGCACCGGACATACGGTTCCGTATCCGGCGGTTCATGTTACTTTTAGCATTTTAATTTTTTCGAGTAGTGAAATAAGCCTGTCAACTACTGTCGGCATCCCAAGTTGACGCACCCCTCCGCTTTTCTTTGGTATCTCTACCTTCTTTACTGCTTCCGTAAATATTTCCCCTGCAGAATCTTCTCACGCAATCCAGCCCAGTACTCTTTCAGCTAACTTGCAGTGCCGCTTATTGTCATTGCATCTATTCCGGCACTACCTGTTAGCCTTCACTTTCTTCCAGATTTGGCTTGAAGTTGCTTCTTCATCTTTTCTGCTATTGCGTCGAACTGCGACTACTATGTCTTCTGCTGACTTCTTGATTCTAAGTCTGTCGTCACTGACAGAGTTGCCCTTTGGGCCTGAGCTTTATTTCTATACTAATTTCGAATTGCTGCTATTTTTCGTTTACAAATGACATAGCTTCAAAGAGCTTATCAATATTCTTGTGCCTGAGGATAAAAGCATCATTACCCATTGCCGCCGCAAATGCTTCAGGGATTCTTGTGTATTTGACTACAGTACTACCAAGCTTGTCAATGACTTCCTGAGTCGAGTACTTGTATGAGATGTGGTCCCTTCTGGAAACATTTGATACATTATATTTTCTAGTATAACTCAATACATCTTTGCCATTTACTACAAGTTCAGCCCATATTTTAAAGAGATCTATGTCTGCCACATAGTTAAGCATATCAATTGAGAAACCTCCAGGTGGTCTGACATTGATTTCTATAGCCCAGTAGGTGCCGTCATTTCTTCTGAAGAATTCGCAATGGAAAAATCTTTCTCTTACATTGAATCCTTTTACGACATGGCGCCCTAATTTTTCGAGCCTTGGATCAATGTCTCTGGAGTAGAAGTAGAACATATCCTTCTGTTCGGTAAGGATGTCCAGAGCATTATCGCTCATCTCAAACGATGCGCAATACATGATTTCGCCGTTTTTATCTGTAAGGCCGTCGAATGTAACTATTTTTCCATCAACATAAGGCTCGACTATGTATCCCGGAGGTAAATCTCTGAGAATTTCAGAAAGCTGATACTCGTTCGTAACTTTATAAGTGTTGCTGGCCCCCACTCCTCTTTCAGGTTTGATAATCAAAGGGAAACCATATCTTGAAACAAAGTCGCCAAGAATATCAGGATTAGAAATTAGCTGGGCCTCAGCCGCAGGGACGCCGGCATTGTAGAAAACTTTTTTCATCCCAAGTTTGCTCTGATTCATAAGCAAATCTTCAGGTCTTTGCCCGAAAATGTTAAAATCTACTCTTATCTGAGCTTCCAAAGCCAACCAGTATTCATTATGAGAATCAATCCTGTCAATTCTGCCGTACTTATTTGCAAAATATGCAATAGTTCTATAGACCGTCTCATAATCATGCATATTTATCTGACAGTACTCTGTGATAGTTTCCTTTAGCTCCAGTCTGAATTCTGAAGCCGGAGCGTCGCCTATTGCTAACACATTGGCTCCTGCTCTTTTCAGCTGAACGCAGAAGTTAAAAAATGTCGGGGGAAAGTGTGGAGAGATAAATACAAAGTTCATGTTGCCATACTCCTTGTTTTAATTATTATTGGCGTTGCCTTCTATTTTTGCCCAGGTGTCTTTGAGAGCAACAGTCCGATTAAACACAAGTCTATCACAAGAAGAATCTTTGTCCACACAGAAATATCCCATCCTTTCAAATTGAAACTTTTCACCAGGTTTGGCTGAACTTAAACTAGGCTCAACTTTGCAATTCCTCAAGATTTCCAATGAATGCGGATTTATGTTATTCAAATAGGTTTTACCTTCTGCGGTTTCTTCAGGATTTTCATTCACAAAAAGCCTGTCGTAGATTCTTACTTCTATATCAAGGGCTTTCTTTTCAGAAACCCAGTGAATCGTCCCTTTGACTTTCTTTCCTTCAGCAGTGTTGCCGCCTCTGGTTGACGGATCATAGGTGCAGTGAACTTCCGTTACTTCACCATTTGAATCTTTAACTACTCCGACACAAGTAACAATGTAAGCATATCTCAATCTGACATCCTGTCCGGGTGTAAGCCTGAAGAATTTTTTGGGCGGAATTTCCTTGAAATCATCCTTTTCAATATATAGAACTTTCGAGAACGGTACTTTTCTTGATCCGGCAGAAGCGTCTTCAGGATTATTTACAGCATCCAATTCTTCAACTGAATTTTCAGGATAATTATCTATAACAAGTTTAAGCGGATTCAGTACGCCCATAACTCGCGGCGCGCGCTTGTTCAAATCCTCTCTAACGCAGAACTCAAGAAGCGAAATGTCTATCACATTCTCTCTTTTTGCCACGCCGACTTTTTCGCAGAAGGATCTGATAGCCTCTGGAGAGTAACCTCTTCTTCTCATTCCGGAGATAGTAGGCATACGGGGATCATCCCAATTGCTTACATGATTTTCCTTAACCAGTTGCAGGAGCTTTCTCTTGCTCATCACAGTATAGTTGATGTTTAGTCTGGCAAATTCTATCTGTTGTGGATGGGATTTGAGTTCAAGTTCATCTAATATCCAGTCGTACAATGGTCTATGTATTTCAAATTCGAGCGTGCATATTGAGTGAGTAATATTCTCAATGGAATCAGACAGACAGTGAGCAAAGTCATACATAGGGTAAATGCACCACTTATCTCCTGTTCTGTGGTGGTGGGCCTTCTTAATTCTGTAGATAGCCGGATCTCTCATGTGGATATTGGGAGATGCCATATCAATTTTAGCCCTCAAAACCATCGATCCATCCTCAAACTCCCCATTCCTCATCCGTGCAAAAAGGTCTAGGTTTTCTTCGACTGAGCGATTTCTAAAAGGGCTTTCTTTGCCTGGTTCGGTCAGATTGCCTCTATACTCTTTAATTTCATCCACGCTTAGGTCACAAACATAAGCTTTTTCCCTTTTGATGAGTTCGACAGCGTATCCATACAGAGTTTCGAAGTAATCTGACGCGTAATAGAGATGCTCCTTCCAGTCAAAGCCAAGCCATTTAACATCCTCCATGATTGAGTCAACATATTCAACATCCTCTTTGACTGGATTGGTGTCGTCAAATCTCAAATGGCATCTTCCGTCAAAATCTTTGGCAATTCCGAAGTTCAGGCAGATTGACTTTGCATGACCTATATGAAGATAACCATTGGGTTCAGGTGGAAACCTGGTAATGACTCTGCCGTCGTTCTTATTAACCTTTAAATCTTCAGTTATAATATTTCTTATGAAATCCAATGATGGTTTTTCTGTAATGTTTTCCATTTTTTATAAAACTCCATTTATGACCGAAAGCACTCTTTCGATTCTATTTAATATTCTCTCTTTTCCCAGAATGAACATAGTATCAGCTAAATCAGCGCCGTTCGTTGAACCACTTAGAGACGCTCTTAGCGATTGATTAAGTTTTCCTTCCTGAAGAGCAAGCTCTTTTTCAGTATCTCTGATGGCAGACTCGCAGCAATGAGCACAAACGGGAGTTCTTTGTCGGAAAACCTTAACAAATGTATTGAGGGCACTGATTGTCGCATCTTTTTCCTTGAAGGCTTTTTTCAAACCTTTTTCATCGTAGGAATAGCTTTTTGAGGGTAAATCTGCTGAATATCCAGCTCCATTAAACAATGGCGAATCATCAAAGAAAAAATATTTCCAATCAGCAACCTGTGAGAAGAGTTTGGTTCTGCTTTTCATTAGCATGCAGACATCATCGAAAAGTTTTGTCATGACCGAAGCGTCCAACCATCCTTGCTTTTCAGCTTCGAGCCTGGCGGAATTAAGGAATACTTTATCATCTAGTTCAGCCATGTAAAGCCCATTCATATTGAGGAGTTTAACTATATCAAACTGCGCAGGAGCGCTCTTGATCCTGTCCAGCGTAAAAACTTCAATCATTTCCTGTTTTGTCATTTTTTCACGATTGTCTCCTGCCGACCAACCTAAGAGGGAAAGATAGTTAAAGAGAGCATCGGAAAGATAACCCTTTTCCTTGAAGTCGCCGACAAAAGCATCGCCGTCGCGTTTGCTGTAGGGTTTGCCCTGATGGTTGACAATCATTGGCATATGAGCGTAGTTCGGAACGGCACAGCCAAGTGCTTCGAAAAGAAAGATGTGCTTATAAGTATTTTCTACATGGTCGTCGCCTCGGATAATATGAGTAACTTTCTGTGTAATATCATCACAGACATTAGCCAGATGAAATATCGGTGACGAATCGCTTCTAAGAATAACAAAGTCCTTCATTGTATCGAGTGGTTTGGCAAGTTCGCCCTTAATCAAATCATTGTAGAAAACTTCCCGTCTAACGAATGATATCTTCGAACACTTTTCAAAAGCAAAAGATTTACCATTATTAATTACTTCAGAAAGATTCTTTTCGAGTTCAAAGACAACGAGACCATTTTCATCATAGACTTTCAGGTCTTTAAATCCTGCCAGTGAAGCTGTCGTTTCAATAGATTTATTTTTTTCATTTATATAACAGAACTTAAGCCCATCGATGGCTATTTCTATACTCTTTGATGAATCTAAAGTCTGCTCTACCGCCCCTAATTCTCTGACATTCTTTATATTGCAATAGTCATAGGGAAGCCTGAAAACAATCCCTTTCTTCTGAGATGAACTGTCAGCGTTTTTTGAATAGTAGGCTTTATTTTCGGCAACCATTTTTTCAGCTGCCTTTATGTGAGAAAGCTCCTGAGAAGACTGATAGAATATCTCTCCATCGTAATCAAGCCCCAACCATGCCATGCACTCCAGAAGCCTGTCAATTGCTTCTTTTGTGGATCTTTCCTTGTCTGTGTCTTCAATTCGAAGCAGGAATTGACCTTTAGTGCTTCTGGCAAAGAGCCAGTTAAAAATAGCAGTTCTTATATTGCCAATGTGAACATTTCCTGTCGGAGAGGGAGCAAATCTTATAATATTCATAATCAACTCAAACTTTATCTTATTAAGAATTTTATAGTTAAAAATAAGCTGATAACTTAAGTTTAAAGAAAATAAAAAACACCTTTAGAGGGTATTTTTTAGCGGATTTTTGCTTTTTAGAGATGTTCGATATATAATTTGCCTATTCCAAATTTCTAAATAGGAGGATGAATTAATTTATGTATTACCAAAATTCGACAATGGATGCTACTGAAGTTAGATTAAGAGAAAATAACTTCATATCAAGAGTTTACGGATGGATGTCATTCGCGCTTGCAGTCACAGGTTTAACTGCTATGTATGTTGTATCTAACCCTGCCCTTCTTGAAAAACTGAAAACGAGTCAAGGTCTGTTCCTGGGAATCGTTATCGTGGAATTAGTCATTGTTATCGCAATGACAGCGATGATCAACAAGGTTGCCTATTCTACGGCAATGATGATGTTTATAGCCTATTCAATATTGAATGGTCTGACATTCTCTTTGATATTCCTGATTTACACAATGACTTCGATTGCTACGACTTTCTTTGCCACCGCCGCTACATTTGCTCTGATGAGCTGTTACGGCTGGTACACAAAGAGAGATCTTACCACTATCGGAAGTTTGTGCTCTATGGCATTAATCGGAATCATAGTTGCTTCAATTGTAAATATTTTCTTTGCAAGCAGCATGCTCTACTGGATAATTACCTACGCAGGAATTCTAATCTTTGTAGGTCTCATTGCTTATGACACTCAGAAGATCAAAAGAATGGCTCCGGTTTACGCTGCTAATTCAGAGGAAGGCAAAAAATCTGCTCTAATCGGCGCTTTGGCTCTCTATCTGGACTTCATAAACCTGTTCCTAATGCTTCTTCGCATATTCGGCGACAGAAAATAATGGAAGATGGAAAATAGAAGTCAGAATATACGACTATGTTGATATTAACATTCCTATGATTGCAAGGATGTTTACTAAAAGACTTTCAGGGTATAAAGCTATAGGA
>JBAXXY010000133.1:0-7298 GCA_037127655.1 Lentisphaerota bacterium | reverse complement strand
GTCGCTCCTCACACGGGGAGCGTGGATTGAAACGATATTCTTAATTACCGACTTATTCATGCTTTTGTCGCTCCTCACACGGGGAGCGTGGATTGAAACACTTTAGGAAACATAGTTAAAAATGTCTGATATGTCGCTCCTCACACGGGGAGCGTGGATTGAAACTTTAGGTTTAAGACTGTTTAAAACTTGTTCAGGTCGCTCCTCACACGGGGAGCGTGGATTGAAACAGCTACTTTATTAAAATTGATGTTACCATCTTTTTGTCGCTCCTCACACGGGGAGCGTGGATTGAAACAATATATTCCGAATTAGTCAACCATGTCAAAACGTCGCTCCTCACACGGGGAGCGTGGATTGAAACAAAACAGTTTTAAGTTTTGTTCCAGAAATTGAGGTCGCTCCTCACACGGGGAGCGTGGATTGAAACAGTTTTTAATGGTGAAACTCATAAAAAATATTGGTCGCTCCTCACACGGGGAGCGTGGATTGAAACGGAACATAAGTAATAGCTAGAATATTACGCCTGAAGTCGCTCCTCACACGGGGAGCGTGGATTGAAACAATTTTGAAGGATACAGTCCTAATAGTCAGTCTGTCGCTCCTCACACGGGGAGCGTGGATTGAAACCAAGTCTTTTTGCTGCTATTGTCGGCGTTGTTAAGTCGCTCCTCACACGGGGAGCGTGGATTGAAACATTATATCACCTACATACTCGGTTGAGCCTGGAAGTCGCTCCTCACACGGGGAGCGTGGATTGAAACACAACTTGTTATTACAAATACAAGCGCCTTTTCGGTCGCTCCTCACACGGGGAGCGTGGATTGAAACTCATTTTTTACCTCGATTGCTCCTTCGTCGTAAGTCGCCTCGTACCGAAGTGGTTTAGAAACCCTCGAGACGAGTATGCTACACTAAGAGTACCACGGGCATATTGTCCGTGAATTAGTGAAATATCTTTTGTAAATTATAGAAGTTTCCAGTTAACAATTTCCAATCAGGGGATTCGTTTGAAATGCTGTTCATTATTTGTAACGAGTGTATAACCGTGGGTAATGGAAGTTGAAGCTATGAGTAAATCGAAATCATCAATAGTATTTCCACTCTTTTGAAGGTCTGCTTTCAATGCGCCGAATGTATCCATTATTGATGGGGTAATGTCAATTATTGGGAATGTTTCTTTTAGATTATGTATTTTGGCGAGATTGGAAATTTTATGTTTTGATTTTTGCGCGCCAAAGATTAGTTCTCCATAAGTTATTACAGAGATTGTTTTCGGCTGTTCTCTAAAAGCGAGTAAGTTTTCAATAACATTTCTGTCGCCTTTTAAAGAGTAAATTATGATGTCTGTGTCGAGAAGATACATTAAAAAATATCTCCTTTGAATCTATCAGAATTTGTTCGGTTCTGTCTTATATCGGCTATGATTTCCTCTGCAGAACGCTCATCTTTCCATGTTCCGCACATATCTAAAAATTTATCAGTGGTAGTGGACGCATTACCTCTTCTTGGTTCTGAAAGATGTTCTTTTAGAATGACTATAACTTCCTGGCTAATTGAGCGGTTATCCATTTTTGCTTTTTTGCCGAGTATGCTATAGAGCCTATCATCAATAGCTCTAACTTGCAGTGTTGCCATAAATTGCCTCAATTATAGTTAGTGATATTTCGATAAAGAAATATTATTGCATGAATTATGAATGCGCAATGCATGAACAATGTTTTTAGTGAAACTAGCTTAAAAGAAGAGGAAACACGGGCAAGATGCCCGTGATACGGGGAATTGTAGTACAGGCAGACTCTAGTGCTGAGTGTAAGTGGTTTTGAATTCAGTGATGAGTTTGCGTAAGTCAGAACAGTTCTGCAAGTCTGTGGTCTGTTTGGTTTTCATGGTAAGTATCAGCATCTGATGAAGGAGATCAAGCTCTCTATTATACTTGGCATAATCAGGAGAACTCGTATCTGTAATAGGTTTTATCCTCTGTGTCATAAAGTAGAAAGTTATTATTTCGGCAAGTTTGTCCGCATGAGTTTCCTTGTTGTCCACCCATCTGACGATCTGGTTATAGTTTGGGCTTTGTTCCTTGCTGAGGCTTGTGATCTGAGTCATGGATTTTTCAATAGTTGTGACATCCTCAAGCATCAGTGTGAATTGAGTTTCATCGTCATATATCCCGCACGGAATTTGGCAGTGGGCGAAAAACTGACCGCAGAAAAGCATTACAAAAGCCATTATTGAAACTAATAGGAAGGTGTTTTTTTTCATTCCTTTTTCCTTTATTGGGGGTTTATGAATTAAATTTTGTAGAGTATCAGTTAAGCAAAATCCTCTCCTTGGAAAGATAGGTATATCATTTAATAAGTATTCTATTTTATAGATGAAAGCATATCTCAAAATTTTGCAGTGCAACAAGAGAAACTGATATTTCTTTAAGATTCCAGAAAAATAGTTTTGCAAATACCTCAACAATATAAGAATTCCTAATGCTGTGTTTATGAGTTCTTGCCGTATGATTAATTAAATATTCGGCGCTAGCGGCATTGGTTTAGAAACCAAATAAAATCCCAGCAAGTCATTTATGGCAATTCTTGGTTCAGCCCGAGAAGTTTTGCACAATCTTTACTAAAGGAACTAAATTCTATGTGGTTGAATGTATCATCTATACTAAAATTTGAACTGAGTGCGCCGACACCTTTTATATTTATTCTGCGTCCCAGAAATGATTTATGCCAGATACTCAGGCGTGAAGAACTTGTATTACAGCCACGCAAGAAGATACTTGAATATACAGATGGATTTGGTAATCGGTGCCAGCGCCTTACTGCTCCAAAAGGGAAATTCAGCATATCATCTAATGTTGATGTAATGACTCCTGATAATGTGGATATATCGCTAGATGCTCCATTTGAAAAGATTCAGAATCTGCCGGACAGCGTGATACCTTTTCTGCTGCCAAGCCGGTATTGTGAGTCAGACAGGTTAGGAGAGCTTGCCGAAGATATTGTGGGGGGAAGCATCGCATGGGTACAGTCAGGTTTTACGCATTCATGAATGGGTGCGAAATTCTATAAATTATTCGCCTGGTTCAAGCTACTTCCCAATGAGTGCAGTGGAAGTAAAAGATCAGGGCTATGGGGTTTGTCGTGACCTTGCACATCTTTGTATCGCGCTATGCAGAGGAATAAATATTCCGGCGAGGATTACTGTAGGTTACCTTTATAAATTGGAACCTATGGATCTTCATGCCTGGTTTGAGGCATATATTGGAGGCCGATGGTACACTTTTGACCCAATTCTTCCTGCGCCTCAGGGGGGACGGGTAATCACTGCTTACGGGCGTGATGCCACAGATGTCGCAGTTTATACAAATTTTGGACCGTCTGTAAATTACAGTTCGATGGATATTGAAGTAAATCTTATAGAAGATTAGCCTTTTTGAATACCCAATAACGAAATAAAAACCCTCCAAACTAAAAGTTAATCAATGCTGGTGAATTAAGAAATACAAAAGCATGTGGAGGGTCTTGCTTCGTCAAGACCGTAAATTTGCGGACGAAACAAAGTTCGTCACTCCAATTCGTTAATTCACTTACACTATCTTGCCTGGGTTGAGGATATTGTTCGGGTCGAAAACAGCTTTGATGCCGCGGAAGATTTCAATGTTTCTTGGATGGATATTATTCTTCAGAAACTCTTTTTTAGCATAGCCTATGCCGTGTTCGCCTGAGATGTGCCCACCGATTCTTCTTGATTTTTCATATAGCTCGTCAAAGATAGCTTTCGCCTTCTTGTGCCATACTGATTCTTCCATTTGATCTTTAAGCAAATAGATATGCAAATTGCCGTCTCCGGCATGGCCGAAACTCTTTATTCGGATATCATATTTTTTTTGGAGAGAGTTGGCAAAGTGAACAAACTCGGCAATCATGTTTCGTGGTACAACCACATCGCATTCATCCATCTCGGTGGTTGATCCTTTGATTGCTTCGAGAAAAGTTCCTCTGGCTGACCAGATTGCTTTATTTCGTTCGGGAGTATTGGAGATGAGGACATCTATGGCTCCGGCATCAAGACAGGTGTGAGCGACTTTCTCGTAGGCTGTTTCAATTTCGACTTTGGTGTTTCCATCGAATGTCAGAAGCAAATAAGCATCGGCAGTATTGTGTGGGAGTTTTTTTCCGATGTATTCTTCAGCGCAGAGAATTACATCTCTTTCCATGAATTCCAGAGCTGTCGGAATGACTTTGGACTTGAGGATAAGAGGGACGGCTTCAATTGCTTTATCAAGAGTAGGGAATGGGACTAGCAAACTGATATTGTACTTGGGAACTGGAAGAAGTTTTAGGATGGCTTTTGTTACGACGACAAGGGTTCCTTCCGAACCAATAATCAAGTGCATGAGATTATATCCTGAACTCGTCTTAACGATTTTTCCGCCTATATCATCAATTATTCCATCGGGATAAACTATTTCAAGTCCGAGAATGTTGTCGCGTGTGGCACCGTATTTCATGGCTTTCATGCCGCCGGCATTTGTGCTGATATTCCCTCCGATAGTGGCGCTTTTTTCGCCAGGTTCAGGTGAATAGAAGAGACCGCTTCCATCAAGAAAACTTATTACATCCATGAGAAGGACACCGGGTTCAACAGTGAGAGTAAGGTTGTTCTCATCGAGTTCCAGAATCTTATTCATTTTGCTAAGGTTCATCATGATGCCGCCATAGATGGCAACGCCTGAACCAACCAGTCCAGTTCCCTGTCCTCTGGGAGTGACTGGTATGTTATTCTTATTGGCATATTTCATGACTTCAGAGACTTCTTTCGTGGATAAGACCTCTATTAAGACTTCGGGAAAGTGTTTTTCCCCGATAAGCTCGTCATGGCTGAAATCTTCATTGATAGATTCGCCTACATAAACTCTTTCATTGCCAAGGAGTTGTTTTAGAAATTCAATATCTTCTTGAGTTA
Source organism: Lentisphaerota bacterium (assembly GCA_037127655.1). Taxonomy (GTDB): domain Bacteria; phylum Verrucomicrobiota; class Lentisphaeria; order Victivallales; family GWF2-38-69; genus GWF2-38-69. Next base: position 2,330 of record JBAXXY010000133.1, on the reverse strand, counting down.
TCTTTTTATAGTTCATAATTATATCCTGATAATTAGCGGTCACGACGGAGCATGACCCTCCATATTTTTATGAAGTTTTATCTTTTCAATGAGTTTCGGAATGATTTCATAGACATCGCCGACTATTGCATAATGAGCTACCTGGAAAATAGGAGCATTTCTATCTTTATTGATGGCTACAATCACATCTGAATTAGACATTCCCGATCTAAACTGGATAGAACCTGAGATGCCGCATGTGATGATGAGTTTTGGTTTTACTGTCCTGCCGCTTAGCCCGATCTGCTTATGAGGGTCGATCCATCCAGACTCTATTAAAGGCCTGGAAGACGCTACATGCCCTCCGAGGAGTTCTGCAAGTTCACTTGCCATGGCAATATCTTCTTTCTTCTTAAAACCTCGCCCGACGGCTATGATGATTTCAGCTTCTTCGATATTAAGAGTTTTGGGTTTTTGCTTGATGGAGATGATATTTATTTTTGAGATTAACTTATCTCTTTGTATTGAGCAGGAGATGACTTGAGCGCCGTCTTTCTTTAGTTTTTCAGGAGTCGGGAAGACTTTATATCTAACCGTAGCGAATTGCGGGCGGTGTTCGGGCGTCCTGATGTGAGCCATGATATTTCCGCCGAAAGCCGGTCTTATCTGATCGAGGTCGCTATTGGTCTGAATATCAAGGAGAGTACAGTCTGCGGTCAGTCCTGTCTTAATAGTGGCGGCAACTCTCGGGGCAAGTGATCTTCCTAGATTAGTGCCGCCGACCAGGACAACAGATGGTCTGACTTTAGAAACGAAGTCGCAGAATACATTGGCGTAGGGTTCGATTTTAAAAAGTTCCAGTTCCTTGTAATCATAACAATAAACTTTGTCCACACCCCATGAAAGCAGTGTTTCAGCGCTCTTCTGGATATTGTGACCGCAGATAAAAGCATAGACAGGAAAGTTTGCTTTCTGGGCCATCTCTCTGGCTTTGCCGATGAGTTCGAAAGTGACGGGATGGATGCGTCCTTTGAAATGATCCACATAAACAGCAATGCCTTTCCAGTTTTCTTTATCTATCTTGCTTTTTTTGGTTTCAACAAGTTCGAATGCGCCTTTGGGACCTTTTATTACGCAGATACGGCAGAGCTTGCATGATTCGTTAATGGTAACTTTGCCGTCTTTTACTTCTATGGATCCGAAAGGGCAGAGTTTCTGGACTTCTACAATATTAAGTATTTTCGACTGGTCTATCTTGATTTCTGGCATAGCGGCGAGTCCTTACAATATTTTAAACTCTATTAGTTTGGTTACTAATCTGTCGGTGATAGTGTCTGCATCTCCTTCCCAGGTTTCCCTTTCGCTTCTGACTTCCGGCGGGAAAATCTTTATAACCTGAGTTGGGGAGCCATTCAGACCGTAATTATTCTCATTTTTATCAGGGAAGTCATTCATTGTGAATGTATCGATATTTTTATCTTTTGTTTTTATTTTGAGGCGGAAAGACGGGAGTCTAGGCTGTCCTATTTCTACTCCGACAGTAATCAGGCATGGGAGTTCTATTTCGTAAGTCTGGATGGTTTCATCCATGTCGCACTCGACAGTGATTGATTTATCTTTTACATCTATGATTTGAGACACATACGCGGCATGAGGAATATTGAGAAATGCGGCAACTTCCGGACCTATTTGCGCTGTATCCCCATCAGTAGTTTGTTTGCCGCAGATAATAATATCAGGCGAATCTAATTTAGTGATGCCCTGAGATAAAGCGTAAGCGGTTGCTAACACATCGGCACCCGCAAACTTTCTGTCTGAGAGAATCACAACATCGTCAATGCCCATCATCATGGCTTCTTTGAGTATCTCTTTTGCCTGCGGAGGCCCCATTGTGATGGCAGTAACTTTCGCTGAGGTTTTTTCTTTAATAATCATTGCTGTTTCGATGGCATATAGATCGTATGGATTGATTTTGGCCTCAACGCCATCTCTTTTGAGTGTGCCGGTTTTAGGATCAATCTCAACTTCACTGGAGTTTGGAACTTGTTTTATGCAGACGACGATATTCATAATTAAGGAAACACCTGGTCTATTTTTTCTAGTTTTGTGCCTCTTGAACCTTTTAGATAGATTGTATCAATATCTTTGATATTTTCTCTGATATATTCAGCAGCAAGATCTGAATTCTGGAAAAGTAAGGCTTTTCTGACATGCAGAGATTTAATTGCTTCTGCCATAATCGTACCGACCAATATGAGTGTGCAATCAGACATAAGGGATAAGTATGTTTGCAACACATCCTTGTGAAGGGCAGAGCCTGCCTCTCCAAGCTCTAACATATCACCTATAAC
>JBAXXY010000132.1:0-7314 GCA_037127655.1 Lentisphaerota bacterium | reverse complement strand
CCCAGACTCTTTAAATCTATCGAAAAGATATAGTCAAAGACATTTTTAAATGAACTGAAACATCTCTCGTATTGCCTCAAATTATCAAGTTTATCTATAATCATTTTTAATCTTCTCCTAACTAGAATTTTTAAGATGCCATCAAGTATATCCTTTTATTTTTTCCCTATCAAGGGTATTAGAAGATAGGGTTTAGATAATGCACACAAGTTGAATTTGCTATAAACTACTTTTATATGTAATACCGTTTCATTTTAACTATAGATGGAGTTACTACCGTGGCAGACAATATCTCAGACTATCTCTTGGCGGGATTAGAATCAGACAGCAAAGTTGTTTTTGACAATATCCTCACCGCGCTTAAAGACGCTAAAATAAACAAAGATATCATTGAGGGACTCACTATGATTATTGAGTCTTTCCTTGAAAATCCAGAAGCCGGCGCAAATAAGACCGCATTCATAGTTGAGCTTCCAAAGTACATGACTTCAGATTTAGAGATTTTAAGAACTGCCCTGCCGACTGCAATTAAAAAATTCTTACCTTCGACTCTCAATAAGACTACAGCGATAAAAGTTCTAGGCGTAAAGAACAAGACCGTCCCATTACCTGTAGTTTATGCAAGATACAGCACTCTGATGAAACTGCAAAAAGGTCAGATTTTCCAAAGCTCTTTATCCAAAAGCTGGGGATTGACTGGAGAGATAGACTCCATGATAGGAACTATCGGCGTTTTCTCTTTCAATAATACCTTTATTCAGGATGTCGAACTAGATTCATTCCTGGAAAAATCATTTCTTTTTAAACATACGAAAGAGCTGGAAAAGTTAATTTCCTCAAAAAAAGCCCCGCTTAAAAATGATTTCGTAGAACTTATCAAGAGCTATGCTATTTCACAAGTGGACGAACTTCAGCTAAAAAGCATTGCACTGGAAACTTTCGTACCTGGAGTTTTATCCTTAAATGAATTTAATGTCTGGTGGAATGAACCTTCTTCCAAGAAAATACAGACACCTGACACAATTGAACAAATTGATATCCAAAGCGCAAGAAGTATCCATGAACTTCATACAATATTAAAAAACAACGAAGCAAAACTTAAAAAAATTACTGATGATAAAGTAATTAATCATATATGCTCTGTTTTAAATCAGATTAAAGCTTCATCAAAATTAAAGGATTTCATGAATTGGGCTGAATCAATTTCTATGTTAAATCCTCTGGTATCAGTTGAATCTATTAAGACATTCGCTCCCAAAGACAACGGTGTTCAGGAAACAGTTTGGCCTCTTTACGAGATGAACGATATCTGCCTTGGCATCTGGACACAACTTAAGGCCCTTGACCTTTCAAACTGGATTATATTTACTGAACATATAGAAGGTCTGGATTATCTGAAGAAAGTATTAGCCCTTCTTCCGTGGAAGGTCTGGCCGTCACTGTGCGGCAAACTAAGTACGGCGTTCATCGAATCAACCATTGAAGAATCCAATAAAGTAACAAATGCTGAAATGCTTCTGTGGATGTGGAAAAACAAGGATAAACTAGGAAGTGAAACTCTTTCAAAGCTTAGTTATTCCGCTGTAATTCCTGCGATTTATAGATCCAAACCTGGCGCTTTATGGCAAACAGGCCCTAAAGAACTAAAAAGACTCTTGCTGGAAAACGCTGATTTCCAATCTCAGATAACAGGAAAGGAAACAGAAGAAAACATCATAGGATTTCTCGAGTACTTAAATAATTCATCCATTCTGACTTCTGTGGACAGGCAAACTATTATTGTAAAGCTATCAAGACTATCTCCAAAAGCTAAAGAAATCCTGAATTCTGATAGAGCTAAAAAGTTAATCGCAAGCAAGCAACAAAGATCTCCTCAGGAAGCTAAGGAAGAAGTCTATATCACATCCAATAAATCTTTTAATGACAAAATCAAAGAACTCAAAGATCTTATAAATAGACAGATTCCTGAAAATACTGAAGCATTGACTTCAGCAAGAGCGCATGGAGACTTGAGAGAAAATGCAGAGTTTGCCGCCGCAAAAGAAAGACAAAAATTCCTGAACGAACATAGGATAATCCTCGAAGTAAGAATAAGCTCTACCCAACCTACTGATTTCTCAGACGCAAAAGTTTCCGATACAGTAATTATAGGTTCGACTATTACTCTGTCGTATGAAAACAATACTAAAGAAACATTCCACATACTCGGCGCATGGGACAGTAATCCGGCTAAAAAGTATGTATCCTATGACACTGATCTTGGTAAAGCAGTCACAGGAAAAAAATTAAAAGACTCAGTAATGCTTCCTGATGGGAAGAAATGCATAATTTCTCATATTGAAAAAATATCCCAAAAAATCATCGATGAACTCAAATAACTACTGTTTGACATGTTAAAATTTTATTTTCTATTAGCGCTTTCCATTAGCTTTGTTCTTCTATCTGGATGTGAGAGTTTGCCTCCTGGAGATGCCCCTGAAGGGCCTATTATTGAAGTACAAGGCAATAATGATACTATTCTTGAGGAGAGTGCAGCTATAGAAAAAATGACTACCGCCATAGCTTCTTCAGAGCCGTTGATTACATCCAATACTCCATTAAATGTCATACTCTCAAAGACTAATGTTCAGAGTGATTATTCAGCTAACGCAACTGCAATTTCAGCAAGGGTCTTCAGAGAGTTGATAAATACAGGAATCATAGATTGCACGACTAGCAAGAACCCTGATTTTATTCTAACTTCTACCTTTGTAAAGCTTCAAAAAACTGACGATGGCGAAATTATATTTAAGTGGATAATGGGACTAACTAATGAAGGCTCTTCAAACTCTGTTTTCAGCTATAGCTTAAAAGTCAAAGTCAAACTCATTGCCTCAAGTGCGCATATGATTAAAGCAGAAGAAATCACCCCGACTTACAAATAGAAGTTGCCACATTCAATTTATTCAAAATAAACAGAGCTTCCAGTGGTGAGTTTCTGGGCTTTTAATTTAGCTTTGTTTGATGCGACATCCTCTTCATCAAAATAAATAGCTCCAGAAAGCTCCACTATGCAATCAACTTTACCGTTAGTTTTTCTAGGAACTTTTATATCAGCGTACTTCTCAAGCCATTGGGCGTCTCTTTCAATAAGCATTTCTCTGCAACTTTCAACGGAGTCAACTCCTGTTTTGTTCTTGGTCGGTGCAAATTGTTTCTCTCTTCTGGCTTCTAAAATCATTGTCTTCTCTGCAATCGGCAAAGCATCGAAAATAAAACTCTCAAGCTTTACAGCATTCTCTTTATCTGGTTCAATTCTAATGCCATTTTCATTTATAAAAGGCACTTTCTTGTCAGCCCTGTGCCATGGAAGAGAAATAGAATCATTTTTTGTTAAGCGCTCAACAAAAGCTTTTGACACAATATGGATTGCAGGACTTCCAGCTATAAAGGCCAAAGAACCATCGCTGTTTCTCTTTTCAGCTAAAACATTAGGCATATCGCTATACTCAATGATCATAGTTCTATCACCAGAAACACAAAAGTTGCCAAGTTTTTCGAAAGGTCCTGTTTTTGATAACATAATGGCGCTCATTTCAGATTCAGTAATTGCGTGCAGGCCTATAAAAAGCAAATCTATAATAGGCACCAGTGGATTATCCACCTGGAAATATGATATGAACTCAACACCCCTCTTTGTCATGTCTGCTAAGGCCCCGGACTTATGCAAACCTAACAAACTTCCTCCGTGTCCATTAGGAGAAAGCGCCAATGAGTTCTTGGTATCAAGCAGTATCTTGCCATCTAGTCCAATCGCAGGCATTGTGCCTTGCCTGAAAAACATAACATTTGTTTTATTTAACTCAAAGTAATTGTGCGACTCAAAAAAACTAACTGTTTCTGAATGGTTCATATCACTTGTCATTATATACCAGGGAATTGTGGCTGAGTATTTTTCTGATGCTCGCTTGATTCGTTCAGCAAAATACTGAAAAAGCGATTTAGATTTAAGCACAGTTATTGGATAAGTTCCTTTTGGTCCGTTAAAACCAAGTCTTGTACCTTGTCCGCCAGCCACAGTAAAAGCTGCAACTTTTGAAGCTGACAGAAGACTCTTTGCTTTTTCTATAGCTTCTATATATAGCTCTTTTTGTTCCTTAGTCTTTGGTTCCAGAGGAAAAAATGGCGCTGGCGTTAAATCGTCAGGTATTCTGATTACAGGTTTTTTTAGAACATACTCTTTTATCAACCCGTCAATCTCTTTCCAATTTATTTCATTGATTTGATTAGCCAAAACATCTTGTTCTTTCTGGTTTAATTCATTCCAAAACTTCAGAAGATGCTCTTGTCCAAATTTTGAGAGCTTATCATGTAATACTTTAAGCATAAATACTCCTATTTTATTCCTACATAAAAATTTCACTAAAACACATTATAGCTAATAGTTTTTATCTATAAAGTTTCGAAAAAAGATAAAGTGCAATTATGTAAAATAATCCAGTTTTCCTACATAATTTGAATAAGAACTTGAATTGATATTTTGACTCCTTATAATCTTTCGTAATTGCCTTTTTAAAACTCAACAAGAAGCCGGATAATTTAAAAATGCCTAAATTCTTAACTTTTGAAAATATTTCGAAAAGCTTTGGTAAACAACAAGTAGTTAATGATGTCAGTTTCTCAGTTGCCAAGGGCGAAGTTTTTTCTCTTTTGGGACCAAGCGGTTGTGGAAAAACCACATTACTAAGAATATGCGCCGGTCTTGAAGAACCCGACACAGGAAAAGTTTTTCTTGATGGTAAAGATATCACTAACCTTTCTCCAAACGAGAGACAGGTTAATACCGTTTTCCAAAACTATGCGCTTTTCCCTCATATGACTGTAAGAGACAATATCGCTTTCGGGCCCAAAATAGCCGGATGGAATAGAAAAAAGATTATATCCGAAGCTAATTCCTTCATGGACCTAACCCAAATGACGGAACACAAAAACAAATATCCTCATCAACTTAGCGGCGGACAAAGACAAAGAGTCGCTATTGCCAGAGCTCTCATTAATCGCCCTCTTGTTCTTTTACTTGATGAACCTTTAGCGGCTCTGGACCTTAAACTCAGGCAGAGAATGCTTGTCGAACTCGACACAATTCACGACCAGATTGGTACGACATTTCTATTTGTGACACACGACCAAGGCGAAGCAATGAGCATCAGCGATAAAATAGCAGTTATGAACAAGGGTATAATCGAGCAAATAGGAAGTCCGCCACAAATTTACGAGTCCCCAAATACAAGTTTCGTCGCGGCATTCATCGGGGATACAAACTTTTTCGAAGGAACAGTGAGCGAAGTTACCAATAGCGAAATAAGCAGAATTCAACCCAGCGATTTTTCTGAAATAACTGTTTATAACGATAAACACCTTTCAATTGGAACCCAAGTTTACCTAAGTATTAGACCTGAAAAAATTAACATCTCAAAAACCCTTCCTTTAACGGATAAATCTTATATCAATACATTTAAAGGCATTGTTGATGATGTCATCTATTTAGGTTCAATGACAAAATTCTGGGTTAAAACTCAGGACTACAAACTGTCAATAATAAAACAGCACTCTAGCTTTCTTTTGGACGAAGAGCCAATTAGATGGAATGACGAAGTTTGGATTTCATGGAACCCGGAACACGGGTATTTACTGGACCACTATGCAGAAATAGATGAAAACCTCTTAACTCTGCCATCATAAGATCATGAGATCCGATTCAAATAAAAATAAATTTACAGAGTTTGTCCTTACCTCCCCAACTCTTTTTTGGTTGATATTTTTCTTTCTTATTCCTACTATCATAGCAGTTATTATGGCACTGAGACCTTCAAATCCATACGGAGATCTTGAGCCTGGCTGGACTCTAATCAACTTCGAAACAATCTTTTCCCCTTTGTACATACCAGTAATATGGCGCACAATATGGGTGAGTTTTGCATCTACTTTTGCGTGTCTTCTCTTTTCAATACCAGTAGGGTATTACATGTCCAGGTTATCTGAAAAGAACAGAAAGATTATTCTTTTTTTAATTATTGTGCCGTTTTGGACTAACTCCCTTATACGAATCTTTGCCTGGAAATTAATATTAAATCCCGATGGTATAATTCAGGCAATCTTTGTGTTCTTCGGCATAATCCCTGAAAGCGGCTCGCTAATTTATAGCACTGGCACCGTCCTTCTAGTGACCATATATTCTTATTTGCCATTCGCTATACTACCTATTTATGCGGCGGCTGAAAGATTTGATTTTAGATTAATAGAAGCTGCAAGAGACTTAGGAGCGACAAGATGGCATGCCTTCATATATATTTTCTTACCTAATATATCCAAGGGTTTAATGGCTGCGACGGCAATGGTTCTTATACCTTGCTTGGGGTCTTATGTGATACCGGATCTAGTGGGAGGAACAAGTTCTCAAATGATAGGAAACTTAATAGCAAACCAGGCGTTTGTAGCTAGAAATATCCCAATGGCTGCAGCATGGTCAACATTGCTTATGGCTATGATTCTACTTCCTCTTGTCATAATTCTTTGCTCAAAAATATTACTTAAAAAAGAGAATTGTTAGGAAACCTATTATGAAATATAAAAGTAGATTCTCCAAGTACATTACTATACTTGTTTTAGTCTTTTTCTATCTTCCAATGATAGTCATGACGGTTAACTCTTTTAATAATTCAAAATATGGCATTACCTGGAAAGGATTTACTTTTCAATGGTATATAGACATGTTTAACAATCCTAAAATCCTATTTACCCTTTTGAATTCACTTATAATCGGCATTACTTCAATGGTCGCAGCGATGGTTCTTGGAACTTTGTCGGCCTTTTGCATCCATTATTACAAAAGTAAACTTCAATTCATAAATAACAATTTAATATTAATACAGCTTGGTGTTCCTGATATTTTAATGGGCATGAGCCTTCTGCTGTTCTTTATTTCCATTCATATCAAACTTGGACTTCTTACAATATTCATAGCGCATGTAACTTTTTGCATAAGCTATGTCACAATGGTAGTTTTAGGCCGCCTCCAAAACTTCGATTTTGCAATCATTGAAGCGGCTAAAGATTTAGGAGCGACATGGCCTATTATAATAAGGAAAATTATTCTACCTTTACTCTCGCCAGGAATTGTCGCTGGTGGACTGCTTGCATTTACATTGTCTATTGACGATTTTGTTATTACATTTTTTGTTACAGGACCAGGTTCAACAACCTTACCCGTATATATTTATAGTATGATGAAGCATGGAAGTCCCACTATAGTTAATGCCATTTCAGTATTTATAC
>JBAXXY010000131.1:0-7334 GCA_037127655.1 Lentisphaerota bacterium | reverse complement strand
TGTGTATAAACTGGGAGGAAATATGAGAACAAATATTGTTATTGATGATAAACTTATGAATTTGGCTCTTAAGGCAGGGAAATTTAATTCAAAAAGAGAAGCAGTTGAAAATGGCCTAAAACTTCTTATACAGATGAACAGCCAGAAGAAGCTTCTTGGATTAGAAGGCAAAATTCAATGGGAAGGCAATCTAGAAGAGATGAGGAAAGACTAAAGTGGTCATTATAGATACATCTGCCTGGATTGAATTCTTTCGGCCTTCAGGAAATCTAGCGATTAAAAAGCTTGTCAGGTATGCTCTCGAAAACGAATCAGTCGGTATCGGCGATCTGATTTACTGTGAGATCCTCCAGGGAACAAAGAACAAAGACGAGTATAACACGCTTAAATATCTTCTAGACGGACTCAGGAAATTTGATATGGTGGGTTTTAGCATAGCCGAAAAATCCGCTGAAAATTACAGAAATCTCCGTTCCATGGGAATTACTGTCAGGAAGACTATTGATGTGCTTATTGCAACTTTCTGCATGGAGCATGACTATTATCTCATTCATAACGATTCAGACTTCGATTTAATTAAATCAGCTTTGTCCTTAGAGACTTTTGTCAATTAGTTTTAGCCCCAAAAGAGCGTTCAACTCCAAAGTGTATCTTTATTGGTAGGGGCAGATCTCCGAGCTGACCGCTATTTCGGACTGCTGCGAAGAGCCATCCCTACTTTTTAGCGATGTAATTGCTGATATAAAAGTGGAAGCCGAGTTTTAAGGCTCGGCTTAATGGAGGGATGGCTGTAAGGCTTTAGAAAGTTACTGGACGAACCTTTCTATTCGTTGCGAAAAATTGTAGGAACTGTAATTATTTGCTTCTCTGCTCGTGGCTGCAACCTTGAAGATGTACTTCTTTCCGCTTTCCAGTCCTGCTATCCAATTCTTGACTGATGAAAATGTTTTTGCGTGCCAGTCTTCGATATTGGCAGGAGCAGGAACTGTCGCAAAGACCACTACATAAGTCAATGCTTTCTCGACTTTGTCCGTCTGAACGCAAACTTCGCCAGGATTGTCGCCGTCTGTAACTCTAAAGTTCGTTGGAGCTGGAAGAATTCCGATAGGTTCAGGAAGTTTAGTAAGCGGGATACCTGTACTATCAAGCAGAATGAGATCTCCTTCTGCAATGTTATTTACATAGTTTCCGAGGTGTGCGAGATGTTTTTCAAGGACAGCTCTCTTTGCGTTTTTGGTTGCAGTGTCTAATTTGTTTCCATCCTGACATTTGGTAAGAGCGTCCGCATACTCTTTGATGGCAGTCTGGACGACTGTCAAAGCAGGAACGGGTTTGGGAAATGCGGTATTTCCTGTCATTTTTGTGACGATATTCTGGGCTAGATCGCCAAGTTCATGATCTTTGATTTTTACAAAGCTAATAATGGCTTTATGATTTTTCATAAAATTCCCCTTTAATTATAAGTTGTCGTTAATTAAGGCATTAGTGGTAATGCCATCCCCCCATTAAGAACGGAATTATAGAAGCAAGAAGAGAAGTGTCAAGATAGATGTATCTATCTTTGGAGCAAAGAAGACAATCTTTATGGCAGAGAATAGTAACTTTGTAACAAAGATAACAATCTTTACTCCAAAGAAGAGTATCTTTATGCCAAAGAAGACAATCTTTGTAACAAAGTTTGCTATCTTTGAAGCAAAGATAGCAAACTTTACGATAAAGAATGATAACTCTATAGCAAATATTGCTATCTCTATCTTATTGCAATCACAAGCATACTGCGCTTGTCATATCCTGATTAGACTTTCTTCTCTACTTTGCATTCTCTTAGTAGAGCTAAAATCATAACAATAACAAAAAAACCAGATGAAGCAATTGTACCAAAGTTTAAACCACCATGGTCGGCAGGTTTAGTAAGTAAATCTCCGAAAGTTGCGCCAAATGGACGGGTTAGTACAAAAGCTAACCAGAATAAAAGTATGCCAGACATTTTTGTCCAGTAATATGCCATTGCTATTAGAATCAGTACCATCGCTATAATTACTGCGCTTTGTAGAAATCCGATACCCAGTTCATCAGCAAGAAAGTCTCCTAAAGCTGTTCCAAGAGTATTTGCAATTAGAAAAGCTACCCAGTAAAAGCATTCAGCCTTGGCTGTAAGAATTTTTTCTACCGATAAAGATTTTTCAGTTAGATACCATAAAAAAAGAGTTAGCAATAAGAGTATTAAAAGAATAGCAGACCCATATGTGTATCCTAGTCCTAGTGTCCTGTCTATGAAATCTGAAATAGCTGTTCCAACTATTGCTGAAGCAGTAAAGACAAACCAATATGATGTTGGAGTATATTTCTTTAATGATAATTTAATCCAAAGTAAAATAATAAATAAAGTTAGGAAGAATAATATTGTAATTGCATAACCCAAGTTGAAGGTCATGGAGAACATATCAGCGCCTGTTTCTCCTAAAGTTGTGGAAGCTATCTTTATTAGCCAGTATGAAAATATGATATGTGGAACTCTATTTGCTGTTATTTGGTTCATGGTTTAATTTTCTCTTAGGTTATTTTTGAATGTATATTGATATAGCGTTAGAGCTTACAAAAGTTTGCCTTTATTGATAGTAAAATATAGCTACTAATTCTGAATATCATTCAAGTATCTGTGTATTTCAATACTTCCGAACTTTTTCACTGATTTTAACTGTGCAGTCAGCTGAATTCAGCGATACAGTTTTTTATTTGCTTTTATAGAGTTTTACAGATATAATTTAAAATAATATTACTGTTTATTAAATAAAATGATGAGGGAAAGTTATGAATAAAGTTTTAAAACTATCAGTAGCTATTTGTTGCTTGTTGATAGGAACATACACTATGGCTAAACCTGGAGTCTTAGAATATACAGAACATCTTATTTCTGTAGCCAAAGCTAAAGAAGTAAAAGATGGCACAGATGTAGAGTTGACCGGGAAATTGATTATGATTGACAAAAAATACGCTATTCAAGATTCGACCGGTACGATAAATTTAGCTTTTCGCTACGAATCAGATGAGCCTCACGATGACATTGGAAAGAATGTAACTGTTACTGGCGATGTAGAAATAGATGAAAAAGGAACAGTAGAACCCTTTATCCAAATTGAAGATATACAAGTTATTGAGAATCCCGACACTTCTACAGATACTGCTTTATAAGATACTCACATTTAAGAACATCTTTATTAATTTCTGTAAATTTATATTTTATAACAGAGATGACAATCTTTGATACAAAAGATAAATGTCTTGATTATGCTTGCTGTTCTATCTTTTTATTGAGGCGTTTTCTTTCGAGTTCTGAAAGAAATCTCTTGCGCAGTCTGACACTCTTAGGTGTAACTTCCACAAGTTCATCATCGCCAATGTATTCAAGAGCTTCTTCCAGGCTCTGTTTTTGAGCGGGGACAATCATGAGGGCTCTGTCTGAACTTGAGGCTCTGACATTGGTGAGTTTTTTCAATCTCTGCATATTTACAATAAGATCGCCTTCTTTGCAGTGCTCCCCAACTATCATTCCTACATAGGTTTGCTCGGTAGGAGCAGTGAAGAAAGTTCCTCTTAATTGGAGCCCGTCAATAGCGTAAGCCGAGGCTTTGCCCTGGTCCATGCTGATGAGTACGCCGTTAAGCCTTTGAGGTATAACACCTTTATAAGGAGCATAGTGAATAAATCTATGTGACAATATTCCTTCACCGGCAGTAGCGGTAAGCATTTTGCTTCTGAGGCCTATGAGTCCGCGAGTAGGTATATGAAATTCGACAAGCTTTCTCTTGCCTCTTTGTTCCATATTAACCATTTCGCCTTTTCTTGTTCCTACAAGTTCTATGACTTTTCCAGAATATTCATCTGGTACATCTACGGACAATATTTCGATAGGCTCGTTCCTAATATCGTTAATAGTCTTAAAGATAACATGAGGTTGCGAAACAGTCAGCTCATAACCTTCTCTTCTCATATTTTCTATAAGGATGGAAAGATGCAATACTCCTCTGCCGCTTACATTGAAGGAATCTCCGTCCATCTCATCAACTTTGAGAGCTACATCTCTTTCAGCTTCTTTTAAGAGCCTTGCCCTGATGTGCCGGCTTGTAACAAATTTGCCTTCCTGCCCGAAGAGTGGGGAATCATTGACTCTGAAAACCATAGCAATAGTTGGTTCATCTATGCTTATCGGAGGCATTATTTCTGGCATCTCAGCATCGCAAATGGTATCGCTTATGTCTATTTTTTCTATTCCAACGACGCCGCAAAGGTCTCCGCATGTGACTTCTTCTACATCTTTTCTTGATAGACCATCAAAGATGAAAAGCTGTTTAATTGCCGCTTGCTTAATTGTGCCGTCTCTTTTGATTACTACGATTGGCTTTTTGATATTCAATCCGCCACGGTAAACTCTGCCGATACCAATTCTTCCTACAAAGTCAGAATAGTCAAGTGTTGCCACCTGCATTTGGACAGGACCGGTTTTGATCTTTGGCGCTGGAATATACTCAATGATTGCATCCATTAGAGGAACGATAGATTTTTCAGCAGGGTTCTTCTCAGTTCCGACCCAGCCATTTCTGCCGCTTGCGTATAAGACAGGGAAGTCTAGCGCATCATCTCCTGATGGATTAAGTTCAAGAAATAATTCATAAATCTTATTCAAGACCTCTTCTTCTCTGGCGTCTGGTTTGTCAACTTTGTTGATTATGACAATCGGTGTGAGTCTTAGCTGAAGAGCTTTATCAAGGACGAACCTTGTCTGAGGCATCGGACCTTCTGCGGCATCAACAAGTAAAATCACGCCGTCGGCAAGGTTAAGAACTCTCTCTACCTGTCCGCCGAAGTCGCAGTGTCCTGGCGTGTCAATTATATTGATTTTCGTCTCTTTATAGACGACACTTATATTTTTAGCCAGAATAGTAATTCCTCTTTCTCTTTCAAGGTCGTTACTATCAAGGAGGCAATCCTGCATTGTCTGGTTATCTCTAAAAAGTTTAGCCTGTTTAATTATCTGATCCACGAGAGTGGTCTTGCCATGGTCAACATGGGCGATGATTGCCACATTCCTTATTCCGCTCATAATATAAAAACCTTAAATGATTTGAAATTTAAAAGATAAAGCATTTAAAGTAGCACGGCCTGACAAAAAAGACATCGAGGCAAGTTTAATATTGGGTTATTTTACTTGCTCGTTAAGTTTGTCTTTTGTAAAAGTTGCTTTTAAGTACGCTTTGAATATATTACAACTTTTTCCATATCTCCTACAAATCATTAAACAGCAGGGATGTTAGATTATGCTTGAGCTTATTAAAGGGACGCCTACATGGGTTTGGTTAATTTTAATATTACTCATATATATGGGTTCCAAGTCGCTTTTTGACAGGACAATAGGAGTCAGAAAGCTCCTCATAATGCCGATTGTCTTTCTTGTTATGACGGCATCGCACATTAAAGACCCTCTTAGTTACGGGATATTTCTGGTTCTGGGTGCAATAATCGGATTTTTGACTTGCTTTAGGTACAAAATCAGGGTTGACAGAGAACATAGACTTTTGAGAATTCCAGGTTCAGTCCTGCCACTAATACTTATTATTCTGGTTTTTGTAAAGAACTATTTTTACGGTTATGAGCACACTGTGCATCCTGAAATGTTCAAGAATATAATGTTCCTTGCCATAAGCTATATTGTCTCGGGGGTCTTCAGTGGAATATTTATTGGCAGGTCAGGGACTCATTTTTTTAGGTATTTGAGATTGCCGTCGGAAGATCTTTCTGCGACAGTCGAAGTTAAAAATAAGAAAAGAAAATAATAGAGAGAGATTAATGAATCTAAAAGTCAAAATTGCGGCCCTGCAATATTTCGAATTTCTTGCATGGGGTTCCTGGCTAATAACAATTGGCGCATATTGTTTCGCTACAAAACAGTGGACAGCTTCTCAGTTCGGAATCATTTACTCGACAACGGGTTTGGCGGCTATTTTTATGCCGGCTATCGGGGGTATTATAGCAGACCGCTGGATAAATGCAGAAAAGCTTTTTGGTATCCTGCAGTTCGGTTGCGCTATATGTATGATATTTGTGCCTTTTGTTCAGACTCCTTATGCTCTTTTCTGGTTGATGCTTGTGAATATGTGCTTGTATATGCCGACAATTCCGCTTGTGTTCTCGATTTCCTACAATGTGATGGAACAGTCTGGAATGGATATAATTAAAGAGTATCCGCCGCTTAGAGTTTTCGGAACCCTTGGCTTTGCTTCTGGAATGTGGGCAACAAGTTTGCTGGGTTTGGAAACTTCTGCAATGCAGTTTTACATCTCCGCAATAGCTTCAGTACTAGTAGGTATAGTTGCATTCACTATGCCGGCATGTCCGCCTCTTGGCAAGAAAGTCGATAGTTCATGGATGAGCCTTCTTGGATTGGAAGCTTTCAAACTATTCAAAAGCTACAAGATGGCAACCTTCCTTATATTCTCAATACTTCTTGGGATATGCATGCAGTTGAGCAATGCTTATGCTGATTCTTACATTCACGACTTTTCACGCCTGGCAGAATATGCAAATAGCCCTGTGCTCAAATTTCCTGCGATTATTGTTTCACTAGGACAGTGTTCTGAAATGTTCTTCGTACTTCTTGTGCCTTTCTTTCTTCGCAGGTTTGGTATCAAGAAGATTATGATTATGAGTCTTGTCGCATGGGTTCTTAGATGGCTGCTTCTTGCTTACGGCAATCCCGGAAGCGGCTTTATTCTTATTTTGCTTTCTATGTTTGTATGGGGTATGGCTTTTGACTTTTTCAATCTTTCGGGTTCGCTCTATATAGAAACTCAGGTTGATCCTGCAATCCGTTCAAGCGCGCAAGGGCTTTATCAGGTAATGGTTATTGGTATCGGAGCCGCTGTAGGAAGTTATGCAAGCGGTTGGATGATAGATACATTCTTTACTGTAAATGGAGTTAAGGATTGGCACGGCATCATGCTTGCTTTTGCCGCATATAGCTTAGTAATTGCGATACTCTTTTTGATTTTCTTTAAGCACAAACATGACCCGAAGGAGTTTGTTAACTTCAAACACTAATTTCAGAGATAGGATTAGAATGCTATGAAAAAATTATTACCTCTTGTTTTTGAGCCAGTTAGTTTAAAAGATATTAAACCCACAGGATGGATCAGGCGACAGCTTGAGATACAGGCCAATGGTTTAAGTGGAAATCTTGATAAATTCTGGCCGGATATCAAAGACAGCGCATGGTTTGGCGGGAAAGCTGAAGGATGGGAGAGGGCTCCTTATTGGCTGGATGGGTTTATTCCCTTGGC
>JBAXXY010000130.1:0-7359 GCA_037127655.1 Lentisphaerota bacterium | reverse complement strand
TACCAATACAATGGCAGACTCAAACCCGCTGAAGTTCTTGTCAACGGCAAGGAAAGCTATCTTATCAGACCAAGAGAAACATTCGAGGACATGATCAGAAATACAAATATACCTAGTCATTTAAAATAACTTCATATGGTTGGTTATAACAGCAAAAACTTGCCTGATGTTACTCTTGTAGGCTTAGGCCTTGATGCGAAAGATGGACATAAGCGCTTAACTAAAGGTGAAAACTTCGTCGTCTGCGGCGGGTCTGAAGAAACTCATGGCAAGATAGTTGAGACCTCTATTAAGGTAAATGAAAAGCTTGACGCCCGTGGCAAGCGACTTGCCGAACTCTCTAAAAATGAGTTTATCGACATTGTGTCGGAAGCTTCGCAATAAACAATGTCTTACTGCCTGAAAGAATTTGTAAAAGATATTCATGATCCTGCTTTGAAGTTTGAGATTGAGCTTATCATCTCAAACTTCCTCAATATCAACCGCATTGATATTTATCTAAGCTCAGAAATACCAATAATTGAATCTAAGTTGAATGAACTTAGGAGTCTTATTTCACGCAGACTAAATGGGGAACCTCTTGCGTACATTTTGGGATATACTCACTTCAGAGATTTAAAGCTTAATATTGGTCCCGGAGTACTTATCCCCAGGCCTGAAACTGAAAAGATGATAGAACTTTCCAAAGATTATATCTTTCCTGGCTGTTCAGTCATTGATGTAGGAACAGGTTCCGGAGCAATCGCCCTTTCTATAGCTAAAGAATTTCCTCAAGCCAAAGTCATAGGCGTTGATATCAGCAAAGATGCCCTGCTCTACGCACAAAACAATAAAGAGGTTAACAATATTTCCAATGCCCTATTCTGCTTAAATGACCTCTGTTCCGGGTTCGGGGAAAATAGTTTTGATCTTATCCTGGCCAATCTTCCATATATTCCTTACTCTAACTACCTTTGTTTAGAAAAAGATGTGAAAGATTATGAACCTGAAGTGGCCTTGACTTCCGGCAAAACAGGACTTGAACTGATAGAAAAGCTCATTTCACAAACCGTATCTATTTTGAATTCAAAAGGAGCAATAATTCTGGAGATTGATAAAGACCAGGGAAGCAAAGCTTCTTTTCTATTTTCCAGAGAGAAGGTCTTTGCAGACATAAAAATTTTCAAAGATTATAATGGTTTGGACAGATTTGTATTGGCGCAAAAACTCTAAATTAACTAGATTAAATTTTTCATTCAATCAACATTCAAAACAAAAGGAATTATGAAAAAGATTGTAGTCGCATATTCAGGCGGACTTGATACATCGGTAATCGTTAAATGGCTCAAGGAAAAATATGACTGTGAAATAATTGGTTTCTGCGCAGATGTGGGACAGGCAGAAGAACTCAGCGGAGTCGAAGCAAAGGCCATTCGAACAGGCGCAAGCAAATGCTATGTCGAAGATTTAAATGAGGAATTTGCCAGAGATTTTATTTTCCCGATGATGCAGGCAAATGCAATCTATGAAAATTGTTATCTTCTTGGCACTTCCATTGCCAGGCCTTTGATAGCAAAAAGATTAGTCGAAATTGCAAAGGCAGAGGGAGCTGAAGCAATATGCCACGGCGCTACCGGCAAAGGAAATGATCAGGTGCGTTTCGAATTAACTGCTTATGCTCTTCAGCCTGATATCAAAGTCGTCGCTCCATGGCGTATCTGGGATTTCAAAGGGCGTCCTGACCTAATCGAATATGCAAAGAAACATGACATTCCAATAAGCACTACTACTGCAAAACCATATAGCATGGACAGAAATCTTCTTCATATAAGTTTTGAAGGCGGAATTCTCGAAGATCCATGGCAGGAAGCCCCTGAAGAAGTCAGCCTGATGACTAAACCCGTCAGTCAAACTCCCGACAAACCCGAATATGTCGAAATATCTTTTGAGAAAGGCATTCCTATCTCCGTAAATGGACAAAAGCTCTCTCCAGCAAACATCATGAGAACTCTTAATAAAATCGCTGGAAATCATGGTATAGGAAGAATAGATATTGTCGAGAACCGTTATGTCGGAATCAAATGCCGCGGTGTATATGAAACTCCCGGTGGAACAGTCCTTTATGCCGCTCACAGAGCTATCGAAAGCATCACGCTAGACAGAGAAGTCATGCACCTGAAGGATAGTTGGATTTCGTATTATTCTAAACTTGTTTACAATGGTTTCTGGTTTGCTCCTGAAAGAGAAATGCTTCAAGCTGCAATAACCAAGAGTCAGGAATTTGTAACTGGCGATGTAAAACTGAAACTCTTCAAGGGTTTATGCACGACGGCCGGCAGAAGATCGGATTTCTCCCTTTATGACGCTGATATTGCTACATTTGATGCTGACACAAAATACAATCACGCCGATGCTGACGGATTTATCAAACTCAATGCTTTGCGCCTCAGAGTCCTTGCCAGAAGCAAACAAAAAAGATATTAAGTTCTTAAACAATAAAGGCCTGCAATTGCAGGCCTTAAATTTTTTATAACCCTTATGGTAAATAGTAGAATGGATTCGGGTACTTAAACGATCTATCAGCATAACCCCCGTTTAGGTCGCTGTACTGGTCGCCGATATTTAGAATTATTCTGTATCCTTCTTTCTCAAGTTTGGCTCTTTCAGGAGCTTTGAAATCAGCCGCGCTTCCGCCTTTAGGAAAATCATTAGGCTTGAGGATCAATTTTGTCCAGTTAGAATAACCGAGCCTCTTCAAGTTTCTTTCCGTATCATCTCTCTGGTTTTCCGGACGGCCTGTAATAAATATTGTGGCTACGCCTTGAGTCTGAGCTTGCTTAAAAAGCGCTAAAGTCGAGGCAATTACAGTTTCGTTATTAGATGAGATAAACTTATTAAAAATATCGTTATTGTAGCCAAAGTCCATCTGGAGCTCTACAGGATAATTGGAGACTGATGTCTCATCTATATCCATAACAATAGCGAGTTTTCCAGGTGTATTCTGACAACTCTTAAGATGGGAAATAGCCTTTTCGCCAACCTGATTCATCGCCTGATCATAACCGCCTGAAGAATAGTATGCTTTTACATCCTGTTTGGCATTATAAATATTCGTTGGCTCTGAATATGATGAAGTAACAATAGCAGAAGTGTCTGTGTAATTCTTAGATGGTGCAAAAGGACACCATGAAGGAGCCGATGAAGAACATCCGGCAATGGTTGCTAGCGCTAATACAAAAGCCCCTAACCGAAATAGTTTACTTTTAATCAGATTCATTGTTTCCACTTATTCAATAATTAGTTACATTTACTGTAATCGCATGAGAGGCATTTGAGGCAGTTTTCCGAACTAATTAAAGTTTTTTCACTGCACATCGGACAAATCATGCCTTCAGAGTTAGGTGTATGAGAATCCTTATCTTCCACTTCTTTTTTGCCCTGCAAGAGCGCTTTTGACTCAAGTAAACCGATTTTATCAAGATGCTCTTCTATTGTTCTTCCTATATCAGCCGCCAGTGAAGGAATATATTTTCCATCACTGAAATATCCACCATTAGGGTCATAGATGCTCTTAAGCTCTTTAACCAAAAATGATGGGTTTTCCTGATTTCTGAAGACCGCGGAAATCAGTCTTGTCATTGCGACTATCCAGCTAAAGTGCTGAAGGTTTTTGGTATTAATAAAAAGCTCATACGGACGGATTGTGCCATCAGATTGAACCACATCATTAATAGTTACATACAAAGCTTCGGATGATAATGGCGTTTTTATCCTATATGTTGTTCCGGCTAGAGATTTTGGTCTGGAAAGAGTTTCCAAAAGCTCTTTAGGTTTCTCTTTCTTTTCGTCTTCTTTCTTCACGAGTACGCCTGTTATGTATTTGGATGGACGGAAAGTAGTACAGCCTTTAAGACCTTTGCGGTAAGCCTGCATATAAATATTTTTAAATTTGTCAAAAGGATAATCAACAGGAACATTAATAGTTTTTGAAATTGAACTGTCCACAAACTTTTGCAGAATGCTTTGTATCTCGAGATGTTCAAGAGGATCTATATCGCTTGCTGAAATAAAATAATCAGGAAGCTCTTTGTCATCAATTGTTTCAAGACCTTTAAATTTTAAAAATTCTCTGTATGCATAATCCAGCACATCTACTTCAGTAACATCTTTTTCCGTAGTATTCCTGATTTTTCTCTTGTAGTGGAACGCAAATACGGGCTCAAGACCGCTGGAAACATTGCCAGCCAGCAAACTTATTGTACCTGTCGGTGCAATTGAGGTAAGGTGAGAGTTTCTGATTCCGTTAATTTTAATTTCTTCTTGTATCTCACTTGGAAGGGTTTTAACAAAGTTTCCTAATGAATATTTCTCTGAGTCAAAGAGTGGGAAAGCTCCCTTTTCTTTAGCCAATTCAATACTCGATTCGTATGCAGAGCAAGTAATTGTATGCATAACTCTTTCGGCGATCTTTATTGACTCGGTCGAACCATATTTGACCTTCAAAGAAAGAAACATATCCGCGAGGCCTGTAATTCCTATTCCTATTCTCCTCTTTGCGAAAGCTTCTTTCTTTTGCTGAGGGAGAGGGTAATTGCTAAGATCAATCACATTATCCAGCATTCTAACAGCAATCTTAGTAACCTTGCCTATTTCCTCGTAGTTCAAATCAGCATTGCTCTTGAAAGAATTTTTAACGAACTTGGTAAGGTTTAGAGAACCAAGCAGGCATGCTCCAAATGATGGCAAAGGCTGTTCACCGCACGGATTTGTGGCTCTGATTTGTTCACAGTAATAAAGATTATTATATTTGTTAATCCTATCAATAAGAATAAATCCAGGCTCAGCGAAGTCATAAGTGGACTTCATTATCAGATCCCAAAGATCAGTAGCTTTGATAGTCTTATAAACTTTACCGTCAAAAACAAGTTCCCACTTTTCATTTGATTCAACAGCTTTTATAAATTTATCAGTAACCCCGACTGACAAATTGAACATCCTGAGTTTCTCGCTATCTCTCTTGACTGTAATAAAATCTTCAATATCCGGGTGATCGCATCTCAATACGCCCATCTGCGCTCCGCGTCTCTGCCCTGCGCTCATAATAGTCTTACAGGTAGCGTCCAATACCTGCATGAAGCTTAGCGGCCCTGAGGCAGTGGCTCCACAGCCCTTGATAGATGTGCCGCCAGGCCTAATGGTAGAAAAGTCAAATCCTACACCGCCGCCTTGCTTCTGAGTCAGAGCGGCATTTTTAACCGTGTCGAAAATGCCTTCTATTGAATCTTCTATATCATTCATCACATAGCAGTTGAACATTGTTACGCTGTTCATCTCAGTACCGGCGTTTGCTATAATTCTTCCGGCAGGCAAAAACTTAAAATCGGAAAGGATAGAGTAGAATTTCTCTTCCCAGATTTTTGCATCTTTCTCATTCTTTGCCATCGCAATGGCTATTCTTCGCCAGGTGTCTTCGTAGCACGAATCGCCTTTGCAGAAATTATTGCCTTTGAAACGGTACTTTCTATTCCATATATCGTGGCCAATATCAACCACGCTTTCAGCTGTTTTTGTCATTTTCCCCTCGTTATGTATTTAAAAAATTATCTTATATACTCGACATCAAATTCTATGTCAAAAGCAGAGCCTTTCAACAGGTATTTTTAAAATATAGATGAGTTATAAATGCTCTTAGTGGTTGACTTTTCAGGACTTTAACTTTTTCGTCAATGCACCCTTTTAATTTGAGTTTGAAGGCGCTAGAATTGTCTAAAAATCAAACTCTTATAATAGCAGGAATTTAGTTTATGTTGAAGCTGTTTCTCTTAAGGCATGCCAAGTCTAGCTGGGATGATGTTGCATTAAATGATTTTGACAGACCTTTAAATAAGAGAGGCGTCAAAGATGCGCCATTGATGGGCAAATATTTTAGCAAAGATTACAACAAGCCGCAGCTTATAATTTCCAGTCCAGCAAGAAGAGCCAGAGAGACGGCTGAGCTCTTCGCTGAGTCTATTGACTACAAAATAGACAAAATCCTTTTTGACAAGCATATCTACGAAGCAACTCTGGAAGACTTGGTTAGCATTGTCCTTAAAATAGAAGACTCGTACGAAAAAGTTATGATTGTTGGGCATAATCCAGCTTTTACCGAACTTGCAAATTATTTAGCCGAAAAAGCAACTATAGACAATATCCCTACATGCGGGATTTTTGCCCTTGAATTTAAAGTAAAATCCTGGAGAAAAATAGACAGAAAGAGCGGAGCACTTCTATCCTTTGACTATCCAAAGAATCACTAAAAATAATCGTTGACTGTTTCTTATTTTATCTTGTGCTCTGAGAGCCTAAGACTTTTTTCCCTTTCTTTGATAATCAGCATAGCTTTTTCATCAAAGAAAGAATCTATGAATTTCTCAAATATTATTTTTCTGGCCAACTCGCTTGGATGAAGCATATCGTCAGCGTAAAATCTGTAATCCCTCAGCTCGTCTAGAAGTATCTCATAAGATGGAAAATATGTCGTATTTGGTGTTTGTTCTACACATTCATGTATAGCCGAAAGGAGATTTGCCTTGCTCCTTGCATTCAAAACTAAATTGCCGGGATAATGCCTGACAGGAGAGAGAGTTATAACAATCAGGCAGTTCGGATTTATTGAATGGATGATGTCCACAGACTTCTTAAGATTAAGTGCATTTTCCTCTTTAGATAAAATTTCAACTCCAAAATTATGGTTCGGATACTTATGGCAGTTTGCTGTTATTATGTTGCTTGATATAAGCTTGTAAACTACAGATGACGAAGGCGTAAGAATAAATAATTCCGCTGATTTCAGCTTATCGAGAAAAGATTTTCTGGCAATATCTATCCTTAAGAGAAGCTCTTCCTTGGCCTTTGAAGAAAAGAAGCCGTGATGTTCCCAGCTATGCCATAAATCATTATCTTGAAAGAAGCTTTCTTCAGAGTAGTCTTTATCCAGATGCTTCAGAGACTCCAAGATGGAGTGCGAATTGTAAACTATGCCATTCGGATTCGAGGCAACATTAAAACCCAACTTAGCAAACTGCTCCATGACATACTGGGCAAAGCACGAACCTATACCTGCGACAGTTGAATCGCAGTTAAATAATCTACTGGATTTCTTAATTCCTATAGGTGTTGACAGTTTTAGGTTCATAGTTTTCTCCGACATAAATTGTAAGGGCTAGTTCTGAAGTTTTCCAATCTGGTTTATTTTGGCGGAGTGTGATATAAGATACGGAAATATCAATAAGTCATAACCTACTCTTAAAATGAAAGAACTTTTATTGAATCTATCTGACGGTTTTTGCGCTGTTATCTGGACTCTTTTTATTTTTCTTAATAGAGTTGTTGGCTTTG
>JBAXXY010000129.1:0-7605 GCA_037127655.1 Lentisphaerota bacterium | reverse complement strand
CAATTATAGTATTATTAATTAAAAATATCAACATTTAATGAGATTTTTTCAAAATGAGTACTTTAATCGGCTATGCCAGGGTAAGCACTACCGAACAGGATATCAGAATGCAGCTCGACGCATTGAAGAAAGCTGGATGTCGTGAAAAATCTATTTATATTGATAAAATCTCCGGATCAAAAGAGGAAAGGCCCGGACTGGATGAATGTTTAAAAACTCTTGTTCCGGGAGATACTTTACTGGTATGGAGGCTTGACAGGTTAGGCAGATCAATGGTTCACCTTGTCAGGTTAATTGAAGATCTTTTTAAAAGGGGAATTAAGTTCAGGTCTCTCTGTGACGGTGTTATTGATACCACAACTGCATCAGGAGAATTAATTTTTAATATCTTTTCATCGCTGGCACAATTTGAAAGGCGGCTGATACAGGAAAGGACAATAGCCGGACTAAAAGCTGCAAGGGCAAGAGGTAGAAGTGGTGGTCGACGCCCTATCCCCTGCTCTGCTCCAAAAGTTCAAATGGCAAAGCGTATGCACAAAGATCATGGCATGAGCATTGAAAAGATATGCGGCTCTTTGAATATTTCCCGTGCTACTTTTTACAGATATGTCTCTATGCCGGAAAAGATTTTATCATAGCAAACATTTGTTGATGTTTTGCTTACCGAGAGCAATAATTTAAGGAACATCCCCTGCCCTAATTTATCCTAAAGAATTTGCACCAGAGAAAATCTACAGATGATGAACTATAATATCTTGTATATGGGACAGTTATCGTCCTGTAAGATGATATACAATGTAAATGCGACTAAGTGACTAAATTTATTATTTTTAAGCATCAAAAAGGATTTTCATGATTACAACTAAAGAGCTTATTAATGAGGCGATATCACTTCCAATAGATGGGAAAGCAAAATTTATTGATTCCATTCTCATGAGTATGTATTCTTCAAAAATAGACATCCAAATTAAATGGCTAAAATTAGCAAAAAAAAGATTAGAAGAAATAAAATCTGGAAAAGTTAAGGCCATTCCACTTGAAGAAGTTTCATGTAATCTGATGAATAATTTATCGTTGCTTTGATGAATCTTCATAGAGATCCTGATTATTGGAAAGAAAGAACCTGAAGAAGGTAAGTTTTTAATCGGCGGAAGTTGGGACAATTTTTGTAATAGCTAAAACCCTTATATCAAACAAACCCACCAAAGCCTCCTATAAAATACATCCCTTCAAAAAACGCATTACTCATATAAATTAATAGTTGAGAACACAAAGGATCATTAATGGAAAAATTGAAATCTGACACTAATCCTAAAGGAGTCAGAATATATTTTGATGATATCAAACATGAATATTTCACTGATAAAGTTAAGGATTTTACATCCGTCACTAATTTTGTTCAAAAGTTCTTTGAAGCTTTTGATTCCGAAAAAATAAGCCTTGCCTATGCCAGAAAATATAATCTTTCACAAAAAGAAGTCCTGGCAGATTGGGACAGGAAGAAAACCAACAGTCAGGAACTAGGAAGCAATATACATGAATACTGCGAAGCATTCTTTTTAGGGAACCCCCTCCCTGCTCCGATAAATAAAAAGGCCGAAAGTTATATAACAGTCGCAAAAGCAAAACTTGAAGAACTGGTAAAGGTTTTTAATCTAGAAGCATCTGAAAAAATAATATTTTCGGAAAGACTTAAACTTTGCGGGACAGCTGATATTATACTACGGCACAAGAAAACAAATCGCCTCTATTTACTTGACTTCAAAACGAGCAGTGAAATAAGCAAAGAGAACAAGTTTGGCAAATTTGCTTATCATCCAGTTACTCATCTCCCCGATAATAACTACACTCAATATTCATTGCAGCTAAATGCCTACCGTAAACTGCTTCTATTAGAGTGTTATTACGCTGAGGATATATCACTTGGGTTGATACATTTTACTTTAGATAAACCTTATTCTCATGGTGTAAATATTATGGATAATGAAATAGATTTGATGATTCATTCAGAAACTTGGAAAAGCGTTAAATAATATCCATTACTTCATCAAAGGCTTTTTTATTTTTTGGACGGTTTATTAACAATTTTGTGAAAAAGGTTCAGCCAGCCGGATTTTCGGCCCGCTATTTTTGACGAGACCGAAGGTATTGTTGCCATTGTCTTAGTTGTGGTTGTTGTGGGAGTGTCTGTTGTATCGCCCTGGTCGGGTCCGGTCACAGTTGTGCTAGGAATATCTATCATCTCGTTAGGAGGCAAATCTGCGATCTTTTCTGTTTTGGGCAGCGAGGCGACAACTTCGTTCTTCCCGTTCCTGCCGTAGTGGAAATGCTCGCCCCAGAACATAATGAGAAACCTCGCCGGGAAGCGCTCGGTCAGGAGCCTGTCGAAGGCCGTGACGGCAGCAATTTTAAACGGCGTTAGCGTAACAAGTTGAAATGCCGGGGAATATTCTTCCCTGATCTTCTTAAAAGTTCTTTTGAGATAATTTTCTTCATTTTCTTCCGAAAATAGTTCAATAAAACTATCTTCTTCCTTTTTTCTTAACAATTTGATATAGAGCCTATGAAAAGGAAGAAGAGGAAATGCCGGAACTGCGGCAGGCAGTTTATGCCGGACAACTACAACCATTACCATCAATATTATTGCAGCGAATCTGAGTGCCGGAGAGCAAGCAGAAAAGCATCTAAAGCCAAGCACAATAGGAAGCAGTCCCTCAATCTGGAATTCCGCAGAAAAGAGAGCGAACGCGTAAAGCAATACCAGAAAAATAATCCCGATTACTGGAAGAAGTATAAAAAAAGCAGAAAAAAAGATGTTGCAACAGAAGTCTTACGGGATCTCGCTCAGGTAGGAAGCAAGGCTGAAGACATAAGAGTCTTACGGGATTTCGCTATTTCACATAATACTGTTATTAATGGACTTATCTCATATATGACAGGAGAGGTCTTACGGGATAACATTGGAGCTGTAATAAAACGCCTTTATGATAGGGGCAGAGAAGTTTCCGGCACAGTAATGCCAGAAAGATAATATCATCAAAAAAATAAAGGCGCATATGAAACACAAAGTACTAATCGATCATAGCCGAAGGCGCACCATCCCTTCGCACTTTACATGGGTTGACCACCGCGTTGTCAGAGACGGGTATGTCAGGAAATGTTCCGTAGAGGCTCTGGGCTTCTATCTTTTTCTTCGGGAGTATCCGACTCTGAAGGATTAAGTTACTATGGGGACAAACGGATAGCAGAAGAGCTCAACACCAGAGCGACTGTTTCGCCTTTACGCAATGAGCTTATTTCTGCGGGGCTTATAGCATACAAGGACGGCATCTATCAGGTTCTTGGGCTGCAGCATGAAATAAAAGAAGAGCACAAAGGAACTTTTACATCTGTCTGTAAAGTGAGCGATGTTTTATCGAGCATACTCGGAGGGATGAAAAATGGTTGATTACCATATGTTCTGTGAAATAAAGAGGCTCTATATCTGAGGAAAAACTTAATTTCAGCCAGATAGGCAAAGTTCTGGGAATAGACCAGAAGACAGCTGCAAGATGGATAAGACGGGAGAGGTTCGTAAAAAGCAGGGGGAACCCCCGGATATCGGTTCTGGCTGCATACAAAAAGCGCATACAGGCGCTTCTTGACATGCATTCTTATACTGCCCAACAGGTGTTCAATATGCTCAAAGAGGAAGGGTTTAAGGGTTCTTACAGTGTGCTGTCTAATTATGTCAGCACGATGAGACCTCCTTCCAGGACAGCTTATCTTACGCTCAATTTTGAAGTTGGCGAAGCTGCTCAGGTGGATTTTGCCTATTGCGGGTACATACAGCTGGAACATACAAGAAGGAAGTTTTACGCATTCATTATGACATTATGCCACAGCAGGATGATGTTCGTAGAATTCATATACCGTCAGAATAAGGAGCATTTTCTGCAGTGCCACCGAAACGCATTTGAATATTTCGGAGGAGTCCCGAAAAGTGTAATGGTTGACAACTGCAAGGTGGCAGTCCTTGAACACAGCTATTACGGGGATATAAAGCTTAATCCAAGTTATCTTGATTTTTCGCAACACTATGGGTTTAAAATCAAGGCCTGCAAAGTCAGGTGCCCTAATGAGAAGGGGCAGGTTGAAAAAGCTGTGGACTATTTAAAGAGGAACTTTCTTAATGGCAGAAAAGATATAACGAGCCTTGAGGCTGTAAATAACGCTATAAGGCAGTGGATGGAAAACACAGCCAATGTCAGAAAGCATAAAACCACACAGAAAAAGCCCGTTGAGTTGTTCGAGTCCGAGAAGAAGGAACTCCAGGCAGTGAATATGGCGCCTTACGACTGCGCTGATATAAGACCCATAAGAGCGGACAACAAATTCAGAGTGACTTTTGAGGCAAACCGTTACTCCGTTCCGTCGGATTTTGCATCAACTGTGCTTACTGCAAAGATATATCCGGACAGATTGCTGTTCTACCTTGCAGAGCTCCCCATGAAGGGTAAAAACAATCGCAAGTTAAATGATCTCATCCACTTTACAGAGAACGATTAATTTCACTCAAAAAACCTATACACTTTTTAAGTGTTAATTTATAAAATGGAGTCGATATGTTGCGATTGTAAAAATTAATTGAGTGTAAAAATAGAAAACATCCGCAAGTATTCGGTCTCAAATTAAAATTTGCTTTATCCATAATTCAGCTAAATCTCTGAAATAAATATCAACAGAATCGATTAAAGATTTGTTGCTGTTTGATAAAAAATGAAAGACTTCAATAAAACAGATGGAGACAGTATGATTATCAGAAGCAGTTCATTTAACTTGCGATTGTTTAAAAACGAAGTTAGCCTCAAAACAGTGAGCTCTGACCTTGATAATAACCTCATAGCCGAGCATCGCCGTTCTTA
The DNA here is from genome assembly GCA_037127655.1 of Lentisphaerota bacterium. Classification (GTDB taxonomy): domain Bacteria; phylum Verrucomicrobiota; class Lentisphaeria; order Victivallales; family GWF2-38-69; genus GWF2-38-69. The sequence goes on along the minus strand of JBAXXY010000129.1, from coordinate 2,701 downwards.
TGATAAAAACCAGGATTTTGAAAATCCTGAACATCTCAGAAAGATCCTTGAATACAAGAAGAACGCAAAAGATCAGAAGATGATGCAGAACTTTCTTCTGATATCCCCCAATGCCGAAATCTATTATGCGGGGCTGAAGCAGAAGCGTTTTAATACCAAAGACCATATAAGGAAAATAATGGCTCTGGCCGAAAGATACGGCAGAGAAAAGATCTCAGATGCTATAAATGACGCTATTGAACTTGAAGCGTTCAGCAGCGAATACATAGCCAATTTGCTCGAACAAAGAGGACGCTTTAAGCAGTTGCTCTCTCCTCTTCATCTGACAAGAAACAACGATTGCCTTGAGATAGAACTCGAACAGCCTGATTTAAACTTTTACAGTTCATTGGAAGGAAATTAAAACCATGAAAAACGATTACACAAAACTTCTGGAAAACCTGAACAACTTAAGACTGACATTTATAGCCGAAAACTTCAAACAATCGGCTGTTCATGCCGCAGCTAAAAACCTTGACCACACAGCCTACCTTGAAGGTCTTATAGAAGGAGAAACAGCCCTTAAGCATGAAATCAGCATTAAAAACAAAATCAAGAATGCCAGGCTCCCTTACACTAAAACGCTTGAGCAGTATAATTGGAACCATCCTATAAAAATAAACAGGATGCAGATAGAAAATATCTTCAGGCTCGATTTTATAGAGCAGAAGAAGAACATAATATTCCTCGGCGGATGCGGCGTAGGCAAAACTCACCTCTCCATCGCCATTGCTGAACGGGCCTGTTCCAAAGGGTTCAGTGTATTGTTCACTCCTGCAATTGATATCATCAATAACCTCTCAGGAGCTGCCAGCGAAAACACCCTTGATAAAGCTATCAGAAAATATACCCTTCCAAAGCTTCTTGTGATAGACGAGTTGGGTTATCTGCCCATTGATAAACTCGGAGCAAACCTCCTTTTTCAGATCATATCAAAGAGGTACGAAACAGGTTCAATTCTGCTCACAGGAAATAGAGCCTTTAAAGAGTGGCCTAAGATTTTTGATAACGACAGCACTGTCACAAGCGCTGTTCTTGACAGACTTCTGCATCATAGCGAAGTTGTTATTATTGAAGGTAAAAGCTACAGAATGAAAGATAAAACAGAAAACTAAACCTTATTTTTATTAACTGAAGAACTGTTCAAAGCTATGATTCAGTGATGATTAATGCTGCTTCATCTGCCAACAAAAGCGCCGCTTGATCAGCGGAAAAGCTGGATGGCAACCATGACAGCATCCTATCCTGAATGTAAGGAAACAACAGTTCTTCATCCCACCTGAGGAACTGACCTTATAAATCTTCAAATTTTGCTCCTGTTTTAACCGATATTTTTATCATCTATCGGCATGGGAGTTTACTGCCTTGGTCAAATCTATCGGCATTCTATTTTGTTAGAAAATCGCCGTTCTAAATTGTTCCTAACAAAGGCCGTCCATGCTATGAAGTATCCCTCCCTGCCGCCGCCTATAGGGTGGGTCAGTTCTGCAAGGTGACCCGCCACCACGAGCTTCGAGCTGAAGACGCCAAGCCCGCGCATCAGAGCGTCCACATCGTCCCCGAGGTCGTTTGGGTTCCGACCCTCGAAGAAGGGTGAGATGCCCCCGATGTGGAGTATCAGGATGTCGATGTCGTCCTTGAACGGGAAGCTGTCGAGCCTCGTGTAGTCGTGGTCGCCCGTGAAGAACAGCTTGATCCCGTCGCTCGTGATCGCCTCGAAGAGCATGAGCGGTGTCTCGTAGGGATTGTCCTGGTAGCAGTGGGTCCCGCAGTAGGGAGTAATGTGTATTCCGCTGAGGTCGAAGGAGAGCGAGTCCTCGCAGTAGGTGAACCTGTTGTCTCCCAGGTGCTCGCGCAGACCATCTGGCACAAGCACCTTCTTTCCCCTGTCGAGCATCCTCTTGGTAAGGCCGTGGTCGAAGTGGTCGGTGTGGAGCCAGATGCTCGGTGCGTGGCCGTGGAAGGCGTCGCGGGCATGAGTGATGCACATGAAGTCCATGGAGTCGGCCAGGGATTCGACTATCTCGGGCGATATCTCCCACTTCCAGTTGTGGTGCATGGGTCCCCTGGTCACATCGAACCCGAAGGTGCATGTCGGAGTCTTGACCAAGTATCCCATGTTGTAGAGCTGAACAAGGAGGACTCCCTCCTTGACAACGGTGTGCCTGACCGTCTTGACGGCGTCCCTCACCATGTCCTCGTACAGCAGCTTCAGCGGGTTGTCCGGCAGGTTCCTCCCCGGCCCTCCTATGTCGAAGAGGCCTCCCTCGTCGGTGCTTCTCGGGGTCAGGATCATGGAATCGATCTCGAGGAAGGCATTCTTGCGCTTCTCTTCGTATATGGTCGATGGGGGGTGGGACCGGAACAGTTCTCTTAGCCGGGATATGCAAGCCGGCCTGTCGGCCACGCCAAATGATAGGACTTTTGATTTCATGATGTGAGCATTATAGTTCTGGGACGGTAAGAACTCAAGGCTATGCTCTGGAGCTATACAGACTTAAAGAAACTAATAGAAAGCTGTGGGACAGCATCAAACAAGTTCAGGACGGTAGGGACTCCTGATCAGGCTTATTTGCCTGGATTACAGTGGAAAAGATATGGGACAGTATGAAGTCCGTGAAACCACGAAATTATAAATTTGCAGATTCCACTTTTTGAAATT
>JBAXXY010000128.1:0-7680 GCA_037127655.1 Lentisphaerota bacterium | reverse complement strand
GAATTTATCTTAGGAGAAAAATGAAAAAGCTTATCCTGATTTGCGTTGCGCTAAGTTTAATTGGAACAGTAAATCTTTTTGCTGATTTTGAACAGGATAACAATTCACAGGGGGATAACTCTGCCCAACCACAGGGATTTAGAGAAAGAAGATTAGAAGATAGGAGAGGTGCACCTGAAGGAAATCAAAACTCTCAGCAAAACCAGCAGCAGGGTCAAGTACAAAAAAATAAACAGAATCAAAATACTACTCAATCGCCACCGCAAGGTCAACAACCCCAATCTAACAATCAGCAAACTCAAAACACCCAGGGAACGCAACAGCATAACCAACCAGCAGACCAGTCTGTTAGGCAAGATATACGAGATCTACTTTAATGATTTTGAAACATCTAAGTTCGGTTAATTAACAACAAATAATTTCATAATATTAAGGAGATGAGTGCAATGAAGACCAGTTCTATATTATTCAAACCTCTTAAACTTGGATCAATTGAGATTCCAAACCGAATAATCATGTCTCCATGCACAAGATGCAGAGCTAGTGAAAAACGCATACCAACAGATATGATGATCAAGTATTACACCGATCGTGCAAGCGCTGGTCTCATAATAACAGAAGCTACTTCAGTATGCCCTATTGGCGTAGGTTATCCCAACACACCAGGTATCTGGAATAAAGAACAGGTTCTAGCTTGGAAAAGAGTTACTGAAGCAATTCATAAGGAGAAAGGAAGGATATTTTTACAGCTCTGGCATGTTGGCCGAGTTTCTGACCCAATCTACTTAGATGGTAAACTCCCTGTTGCTCCAAGTGCTATTGCCGCTGAAGGACATATCAATCTGGTTAGACCCAAAAGAAATTATGTGGTTCCCCATGCATTAGAGCTTTCGGAAATTCCAGCTATCGTGGAAAGTTTTAAATCAGGGGCAATAAATGCCAAGGAAGCTGGCTTTGACGGAGTGGAAATTCATGGTGCTAATGGGTATCTACTTGATCAGTTCCTACAAGATATTTCCAACAAGAGGATTGATCAATACGGAGGGTGCGTAGAAAATCGTGCAAGGTTTATGCTTGAAGTAACTGATGCTGTAATTTCAGTATGGGGTGCAGAAAGAGTAGGTATGCACTTAGCTCCTGGATGCGATTTGCTTTCAATGGGTGATTCTAATCCCCTTAAAACTTTTTCATATGTCGTAAAAGAGCTCAATAGACGTCAACTTGCATTTATTTTTTCAAGAGAAGCTCAAGGTGAAGGCTATATAGGAGATAAACTCCGCAAGGAATTTGATGGAGTATTCATAGCCAATCAGCAGTTAACCCAGGTATCTGCAGAAAAAATAATTGATGTTGGTAATGCTGATGCAGTTGCTTTCGGTCAGTTATTCATTGCTAATCCTGATTTACCTGAAAGGTTCAAATCGGATTCAAAACTGAATGAACCTCATCCAGAAACATTCTTCAGCAATGGCGCTAAGGGATATAACGATTATCCTAAGCTTGGCTAATTAGTTTAGGTTTTATGTGCCGGCTAGGGGGCGAGAGGCTCTAGCAAGACTAACCCCCTTGCTTTACAATTCTAATTTTTATTTGTGACCTCTTTAATCGGCATTATTCCCATGCGTCTGGCATAAGCAATATTAATGATCTGATACCCGCCATTGTCATCTTCATTAGGATTGAATTTTTTTTCACTCTCTTGGAACTCCTTGTTCCCTTCTTCTACTGCTTCTTCAAAGGATGAAGTCCCTATCATAGTAGTTTCAATACAAATAGGATTTTTGCCTTCAGGATCTAGGTTTACATATAAAAACATGTGCCCAGGTATCAAAACAAGACTTACATCAAGCCCCAGTTTCCTCAGAATGGAAGCAAACATAACAGAACCGTCAGCGCAATTAGCTTGGGTATTGTTCAGCGTCTCCCCTAATAATCTTATATGCGTGGCGGCTAATCTTTCGTCTTCGCCTGAGGTAGTATTAATAGAACTATAACGGATTCCTTTTTTTGCTAGAGTATCCCATATAGCTTTAATTTCACTTTTAACCTCTTGAGGAGTTTTATAGTATCCTGCAAAAGAGTCAATCTTACCATTTTTCAGACATTCCTGCAAAATTTTGTCTATCCCCGGATGGTTTTCATTTACATATGCTGCGAAAAAATATCCTACATCAAGTTCTTCGCCTTCGGCATTTACATAATAAAAAACACAGTCATTTATAGGTCTAACCTGAAACCTGAAGACTTCTTCGTCAGGCTCATTATTGTCAATGGTAACTTTAAATGAGAGGTCTTCAGGAGTAGTTTGTCCTATCTGGAGGAGTTTATCATAATCATACCTAAGAGGAGGATATATGAGATATACCCCGAGCGAATTAAAAATAGAAAAAGTATTGCAAACTTAAGCTGACAGTTTAGAATGTCACTCATTATGCCAAAGTATAAAGGATTTTTAAGCACAAATCAACGCGCAGCAATAATTGCTGTACATCGTTACGAAAGAAATGCCTCCCAAGCAGACAGGCTAAAGTCAATGCTTCTGCTTGATGATGGATATACATTTGAGCAGATTGCTAAAATTCTGCTCCTGGACGACCAGACTATAAGAAATTATCTAAACAAGTACGAAAGAGGCGGAACAGAAGGACTTTTATCTGACAAATATATAGGGTACAGCGGATGCCTTACTCAAGATGAAGAGAGTAAACTTGCTACGCATCTTGAAGAGTTTACATATCCTGAAGTCAATCCCATCATAGCCTATGTAGAATTTACTTTTGGTAAAGAATATTCCCGAAGCGGAATGCGCGATTTACTGCACAGACTTGATTTTTCATACAAAAAAACATCGCATGTTCCAGGCAAAGCCGACTCTTACAAACAACAGAAATTTATCGATGGGTTCAAAGAGTTTATGAAGAACAAGTCGTCTGATATTCCAGTTCTCTTTATGGATGCAACCCATCCTCAGTATAATTCTATGCCTGCCTATGGATGGATAAAAAAGGGAGAAAGAAAAGAGATACAATCCAATACCGGTAGAGAGAGGCTCAATATCAATGGAGTTCTTAATGCTGAAACAAGAGAAGCCTATAGTGGACCCCGAAAACAGGACAAAAATATATATTGAATAAGGTGTGATCTGAAATAATTTAAAAAGCAAAAATGAGGATTACACAATGGGAAAAACACGAAGAAGATTTAGTAAGGATTTCAAGGCGCAGGTGGCGATAGAGGCTCTTAAAGAACAAAAGACCTTGGGGCAAATATCGACTGAATATGGAGTTCATCCTAACCAGATATCTCTCTGGAAGAAAGAACTCACTGGAAAAGCTTCAGAGATATTTGATGCAGAACATAAAGAAATTGATCCGGTTCTGGTTGATGAGATCAAGGCGCCATTGTATGAAGAAATTGGCAGGCTGAAAATAGAAAACGATTTTCTTAAAAAAAAGTCAATCTATCTTCAGATAAGGAGAAACTTGCCATGATAGAAAGAGAGTCCGAGATAAAAATCAATCGGCAATGTGAGATATTGGGACTACCTCGTTCGAGGCAATATTCCAGTTCTATGGATATCACCAAGACTGACATTGGAGATGAAGATCTTATGAAGAAGATAGACAAAATTTACACTGAGTGTCCTTTTTACGGAAGCCGCCGCATAAAGGTGGCATTATTAAGAAATCATTCTTTAATAGTGAACAGGAAAAAGATTCAGAGGCTAATGAGGATCATGGGTATTTATGGTCAGTCTCCAGGTATTATGACTAGCAGACGATGCCAGAAACATAAGAAGTATCCTTATCTTCTTCGAGACATTGATATAAACAGACCCTGCATGGCGTGGTGTTCTGATATAACATATTTGCCTATAGCTCAAGGGCATGTTTATCTTGTAGCGATAATGGACTGGCATAGCAGGTATATAATTGCATGGGAGCTGTCAAATACCCTGGACAGTGAATTCTGCCTTCAGGCTCTCAGAAAGTCCTTTGCCGTTGGCAAGCCTGATATTTTCAACACTGACCAGGGATGCCAGTTTACCAGTGAAGCATTTATAGGGGAACTTGAAAAGGCTAATGTAAGAATAAGCATGGACGGGAAAGGAAGATGCTTGGATAATATATTCATAGAGCGCTTTTGGAGGAGCTTGAAATACGAAGACATTTATATGAAGGATTATTCTAATGTTAAGTCACTGAGAGAAGGAGTGGAATCATATATTAAATTTTACAACAATGTCAGACCCCATCAGTCTCTCGGATACAGGACGCCTTCAGAAATCCACTATAAGAGAGAGGCAGCATGAAAACCCAAAGAATAGATCAGTGGACGGTAGGCGCTTGCCTGCCCGCTTTTTCCGCCATTCCGACGAGCAAAAAAACCCATTCTCACGGCGGGCGTGCAGGCTGCGCTCTTGAAGAACCAAGAAATATTACACCTTATTTTTTTTATGCTCTGTCCTTGACAAAGGGTCCACTTCAGCCGGTAGTTGTAGAAGCAGATATGATCAATGCCGAGTCAACTATACTCCTCCTGAAGAAAGTAGAAGAACATTATCCATCAGCTCCCCATATTTATGTATTTTCTGACAATGCCAGATACTATCACTCTGAAGAGGTGGCAAAATATTTGAGAACATCCAGAATATTGCTGGAAAAGATCCCGCCGTATTCTCCCAATTTGAATCCGATTGAACGATTATGGAAGTTCTTTCATAAACAGATTCATTACAACAAGTATTATGAGACTTTTTCAGAGTTCCGATTGGAATGTCTGATGTTTTTTGAAAGGCTTGATGAATATGCAGAGAAATTATCCTCTCTGATTACATTGAACTTCAAGGTTCTGGATGGGATAAATGCTAAAATGAAACCGATCAGTTAAAAATCGAAAACCATTTCGTTATGGGTATAACTATGGAAATACTGAAAAACTAGACTGGAAAAGATATGTTATTAGCATTTTTTAAAGAATCAGTGACAATTAGGTGCGCCAAGAGGCGTTCATATATCAGTTGGTTAGAGTCCAACCCGTTAATTCACCGTTCGAACGGTAGTGAAAAAGACACATAGTGCGGCGACGCAATTATGTGAAGCTCTTTGGAATCGAGTAGGCAGACCGTAATGCGCAAGCGCGTAAACACGCTGGCTTCGTTAAACCTATACAGTTGGTGAGCCTCCCTAATTGGGTGAAACCTGAAACGATATACGAGAAGACAACCTCTTTTAAAGAGCTGTCAAACGGTCAAAGGTATATCGGGCTGTCGGAGTTATGAGTGATGGTATGTCTATGAAAGGTATATGAATGAACTTGGGAGGTCTTGGCATTCAGGCTGGAGACCGTAATGCAGATATATAAGGCTAAGCTGAAGCTATCTGTTGAATGTCAAGAAGTCGGAGATGTCCGTAGTAATGAAGATAACAGAGACAGCATAACTCTGAAGGAGTGAAGGGACATTGCTTTAGTTAGTGCCTGCAAAGAAAAGAAAGGAGTTTGAATTGAGCAATCTAGAATCAATACCCGGGACGCTGAAAAGCGATTCCGAGAAAATCCTTGAGTTTCAGAGCAAGATATATCAAAAAGCCAAACAGGAAAAAGAGTATAGTTTTTACATCCTGTATGACAAGGTAAGACAGCCTCACTTTCTGAGACATGCCTATAAACTCTGCAAGGAGAATAAAGGCAGTGCAGGAGTTGATGGAATAAGATTCTCTGACATAGAAGAGTCAGGGGTAGATGAATTTCTTAAAGCAATTGCAAAAGAGCTTGAGGAACACACCTACAAACCGCAGCCTGTTCTAAGAGTGAATATTCCAAAAGGAAACGGCAAAACCAGGCCTTTAGGAATACCGACTATAAAAGATAGGGTAGTGCAGATGTCGGTCAAACTTGTTATAGAGCCAATATTTGAAGCAGACTTCGAAGATAGTTCATACGGTTTTCGTCCATCACGCTCTGCGCACGATGCCGTAAAAGAGATAAAGAAGAAACTATCCGAAGGGAAAGCAGAAGTCTATGATGCGGACTTGAGCGCGTATTTTGATACAATTCCGCACAATGAACTGATGATACTGCTCAGGAAAAGGATAAGCGACAAACATATACTCAATCTTATAAAGATGTGGTTAAAGGCTCCCGTATATGAGAACAAGATATATACAGGAGGCAAGAAGAACAAAGTAGGAACGCCGCAAGGAGGAGTAATATCGCCATTGCTGGCAAATATCTATCTGCATTTGATAGATAAAGCTGTGAACAAAGCCAGAGGAATATTCCGCAAGTTCGGGGTAGAAATCATCCGCTATGCGGATGATTTTGTCCTGATGGGCAGGAAAATACCTGAGGAAGCCATAAACTATCTCAAGTCAATGCTCGACAGGATGAAGTTAAAGGTAAACGAGGAAAAGAGTCGTATGCTTAATGGATACAAAGAGTCTTTCGACTTTCTTGGATTTACATTCAGATACAGCCAAGACCTCTACCAAAGCGACAGGAAGTATTGGAATATAGAGCCGAGCGTAAAATCACAGAAGAAATTGCGGAGCAAAATCAGAGATTATCTTAAAAGCAATGGGCATAAAGCTCCTGAAATATTAGTTAAGGACTTCAATGCTATGCTTCGAGGCTGGATAAACTACTTTTCAATAGACAAAGTCAGCTATCCAGCTAAAGCAAAAAGAAGTCTCAGATACTACTTGTCCAAGAAAATAAACAGATTTTATAAGAGGAAAAGCCAAAGGAAATGTAAACTCTATTCCAAAGGGGCGCTGGATTATCTGATTAAACGATATGGTTTAATCGATGTAACCAGATACAATTCCAATGGTTTTACTGTGAAAGCTTAAGATGAAAACTAAAGGTAAGCCGTGTGCGGGAAAACTGCATGCACGGTTTGAGGAGGAGGGTCAGGAATTTAATTTAAATTCCTGCCTTTACTCGACTGAAGATAAGCGGTGCGATAATATGAATGAAGTTGCTATTAAAGTACAAAATTTGACCAAGATATATCCTTTGTACAACAAGCCTGTGGACCGGATGAAAGAGGCTCTCCACCCCTTCCGCAAAATATATCATCATGATTTCTATGCTCTCAAAGATGTTAGTTTTGAAATTAAAAAAGGTGAAACTGTTGGTATTATTGGTAAAAATGGTGCAGGAAAGTCCACTCTTCTCAAAATTTTAACAGGAGTATTGACTCCCTCTTCTGGCTCAACCCAGATAAATGGAAGGGTCTCATCCTTGTTGGAATTAGGAACAGGTTTCAATCCTGAACTCACCGGCATAGAAAATATCTATTTAAATGGAATAGTAAACGGCATAAAGAAGAAAGAGATGGACTCAAGAGTTGATGACATAATCGCCTTTGCGGATATCGGAGAATTCATTAACCAACCACTTAAAACTTACTCTAGCGGAATGTTTGTCAGGCTAGCGTTTGCTTGCGCCACTGCTATTGAACCTGATATTTTAATAATCGATGAAGCTTTGGCAGTTGGAGACATCCATTTTCAACTAAAATGCATGGATAAAATGAAATCATTTAAGGATACTTGTGTTACCATCATTTATGTAACTCATGATATTACTTCGGTTAAGCACTTCTGCGACAAAGTAATATGGCTTATGAATAGTCAAATCCACATGAAGGGCGATTCAGTATTGGTTACTGAATAT
>JBAXXY010000127.1:0-7712 GCA_037127655.1 Lentisphaerota bacterium | reverse complement strand
TTCCCTCAGAAATAATCCAGATAAAATTATCAGGATTATTTTTCTTTTTGAACCTAAGGGACATAGGGAGAGTAGTTTCCAAAGTGAAAGTAAGCACAATATCTGGCTTAATCACTTTAATTAACTTATTAATTTGATGGAAAGCTAGAATAAAATTATAAATATTTTTGTTGAATTTAAAAAATGAAAAGAAAAAATTAAATATGATCCCAGAGGCAAAGTAGTAATAGCCATTACATTCAAATTCAGAAAGTAACTCCCCTGTATTTCTAAGAAGCCCAAGGGAAACTTTGATGTTGTTTTTCTGAAGCGCATTCATCAAATTCAGGACACTTCTTTCTACTCCTCCGCATGCAAGCGATGGGCAGAGGAAAAGGATTTTTTTATGTATTAATTCATTTTCTCGTAAAATGCTCATTATCGACAATGAATTTTCTTTTTAACAACTCTAGCCAATATCCTGCAACTCAATGTAACTATATACATTATGGAGATGGCTATTCTTCCCTTAATCGTTGCTTTTAAAATTATCAATTCTTCATACTTAACCATAGCAATTTTATCTTTAAAGGCTTTTGCAAGGATTTGATTTTTCGATATTAAAATAACTTCCTGCTCTAAATAATAACTAACACAATCAAAATTAGCTGAACCAAAAATTAAAGTTCGATCGTCGATCAATATAGCTTTTATATGAGACATATTTTCAGTGAATCTATATATCTTAATATTGGTATTAAATAAATATGTTGGCAAGTAATGATTAAAGATAGCTTTATTGTTCTGTTCAGGAGTAAAAATACTTACTTCAATTCCGCTTAAGGAAATTTGCTTTAATACTTTAAGACACGGGTCTGTAATATATGGGGAATAGACCTTAATGGTCTTTTGAGCACACTTTAGCCTTTGAAAGAGTTCCTCATATAAGGATTGACTGTTTCTGCCATCCAAAAAAAGAATATGGGATTCGTTATTAATTACAATTTTTTGATTATTATTTTTACCAGACCATGTATCTAAAAAGTCAGATATCAAACAATTTGTGATTTCAGGAATTTCAATTCTCAGCATCAAATCATGCCACTTGAAATTATGTTCGCATAAATTAATACCACCTATATAACAAACATGATCAGCAATAACAATTTTTTTATGATTTCTGAGCGGATAATAAATTAAGCCCAATCCTAACGGATTTACATATTCCACTTTGATGCCATCTGTAGACATTTTGTTTAATATCGCTTTGGTATCCCTCATTTCTTTGAAAAATGCAAAGTCCAAGAAATTGAATGGATTGATAGTAAATCGGTCATTAATCACAACTTTAGAAAAAGAATCAACTATGAGCCGTTTATCTTTAGCTTTAGATTGCCTAAGCCATTCGGCTAAATCCTTACCCACCTTATCTCCTTCAAAAGACATAGTTTGCAGATAAACATGCTCTTGAGCAGCTAAAATATCTCTTTGTAAAAATGCACTATACTCGCTATTAGTAACAAACTTGATTTTAATTTCAGACATAGATTTAAACTTTGTTTTTGCAAATCTAGATAAATGGTACGGCCTTATAAATGAAATTTTTAAACCTATACCCTCTTCCTATTTTATCAAAATATTTTGAGAAGATCATAACTGGTAAAGCCATAGAATTTCCAATTGCCATTGAAAAACGATTAATAGAGATGGACTATGGAAGGTTCGAACTGCTTATGAAAAGCGGAGAGGGTCTGGCCAAGAATAAAGATCTTATTATTGGGGCTCTTATGCATAATGTTGGGACTAGGGCTTCTGCATCAATGCAACGATTTTTTAAAATTGGAAGGTTTTTCCGTTCCTACAAAGTGGCTGTATACGAGAATAATTCTACCGACACTCTGACAAAGCAATACTTAGAACTATATAAGTCCAATCCAAACTGTAATATCATAAGCGAAAATAATTCAACAGGTCCTGCAATAACAGGACGAAAGCCAACTTCTCAAGCACTCCATGACCAAACCAGATTCATCAAAATGGCAATGTTCAGGAATCAACTTAAAAAACAGATTTATGACCTGTCTCAAAATCATTATGAATCTACTGAAGATCTGTTAGTACTTATATGCGATGGAGATTTATCTTTAGGAATCTCCCCGCGAGGTATTTTGCAGTGTTTGAACTATGATTTTGACGCAATTTTCCCTTATACTTATGAAAACTGCATATGGCTACATTATTATGACACGCTTGCTTATGAATCATCGGAAGGTTATCGCATTTTGGGGAACTGCCCGAAATCTTTGGCGCCATTATTTAAAAAGTCATATCTAAGAAAAATAAAAGGAATTCATTTGGTTAATTCCGCCTTTGGTGGAGCTGGTTTGTATAAGTGGAACGCATTCTCAAGTTCTAATTACAATGAGGATGGAAAAGACTGCGAACATATTGATTTCCATTCAAGCATGAGATTAGCAGGATATAACAAACTATTTATCAATCGAAACTTTATAGGGGTGCGGTAAGTTTTATATACTTATGCTCTATTTTTCCTGAGCTCCAAAAGAGCTCATTGAATGAATGCAGATAAGATGCTGGATAATCCCATCTGGAATGATATTCTAGTATTTTACACATTGTGTTTTACGATTTATCAGTCTTTATGTATAAATATATTTAGCCAAATTCTATCGTTTACATCAAATAATTAACTCTATGAGATGACTGTGAAAAAATTTAAAGATACTAGCTCAAAAGAAATCCGTGTCGCTTTGGTAGGAATAGGCAATTGCGCTTCATCGCTAGTTCAGGGGACTCACTACTATAAAGATATAAGAGATGAAGGGAAAATAATCCCTGGGCTTATCACAACTAATTTCGCAGGTTATTTTCCTGGAGATATTAAATTCGTAGCTGCATTTGACCTAGACAGCAGGAAGGTTGGTAAAGATTTAAGTCTGGGGATATATCAAAAGCCCAACTGCACCAAAGTATTTGTACACAATGTTCCACTACAAAACTGTATAATAAACCATGGATATAAACTTGACAGCGTGGCATCACAGACATTTGATTTCCCTATAGAAGTCAGATTTGACCCTCTTGAAGATGTTTACAAATCCTACGATCATGCAAAAAGCGAAATCGTTAAAATCCTTATTCAATCGAAAAGCCAGGTACTTGTAAATTATCTGCCTGTTGGTTCAGATGAAGCGGCTAGATTCTATGCAGAATGCTGCCTTGAAGCAAAAGTTGCTATGGTTAATGCTATGCCTGTCTTTATCTCACAGTTCTGGGGAGAGCGCTTTGAAAAAGCTGGCCTGCCTATTTTAGGAGATGACATAAAAAGCCAGGTAGGAGCCACAATTGTTCACAGGGTGCTTACCAAGATGTTTGAAGACAGAGGACAGAGAGTATTAAGATCATACCAACTCAATGTCGGTGGCAACCAAGATTTTCTGAATATGCTTGATAGGAAGAGGCTCAAATCAAAAAAGATTTCTAAGACAAACTCTGTAACAAGCCAAATGAGTGAAAAAATTTCTGAAGATGATATTTATGTGGGGCCATCAGATTATGTACCTTGGCTCAAGGACAACAAGGTCTGTTTTATCAGAATGGAAGCTAATCAATACGGAGATATCCCCATGAATCTTGAACTAAGGCTTTCAGTAGAGGACTCTCCCAACTCGGCAGGAGTAATAACTGATGCCATCCGAGCTGCAAAAGTCGCTTTGGACAGAGGGCTCAAAGGCCCCATAATTGAAGCATCTGCTTATCTTTTTAAATCACCTGTCAGGCAATTCGATGACTCTACTGCAAGAGAAATGCTTAGAAATTTTGCCAAGATATAACTGTTTTTGGTATTATTCTAAAGCTATTTATGAAAAAATCTCCAAACTCTTATAGTTGCGGTTTCATTTTATTCGTTAATAATTGTTCCAAGCAACATTTTTGCAGACTCTTTCCATCTTAGCCAAGTCATCTTTCCTGATTTAGGATGCCTATTGGAATTATAAAGCTCTAACCATGATTGAATATATTCTGATAGGATCTCCGGCGAATTATCATTTGGAAAATAGTAAGCATGTTCTCCTGCAACTTCTTTAAATATTGGAATATCTCTGGCAATAATCGGAAGTTTATTCCTAGCTGCTTCAATGAGTGGCAAACCAAACCCTTCTCCTTCAGACGCAAAAATTAGGCAATTAGAAATACAATAAAGCATTTCCAGATAATTGTCGTCAGCATTATCAATCCAGAAAAGGTGCTTGCCTTTTAAAGGATGTGTACGAATAGCCTTTGTAATTTTAGAGATAGTTCTCCTTTCTTGATTCTTTATCCCTTTCCAACCCTCTCTTCCTACAATTACGAGGTTTATTTTAATTCCTTTATCCCAAAGTTGATTGAAGGCTTCTATTATCTGCAAATGCCCTTTACGGGGTTCGATGGTACTTACTGTTGTAAAAACGGGAAGGGTCTTTATTTTAGTCAGGATCCTTTTGGCGCCAAATGGCAACTTGGAACACCGACGATCACAATCATGATTGGCTCCATGATGATACCAAGCAAGCTTAAAAGAATCTTCTATTTCCAGATTATTATTTTTAATCCATTCAGAAAACTCGACCGCAACTGTCTTTGAGACAGATATTACACCGTCAAAACTCAAAATCGCCTGGAGCCATTTGGCATGCAATTGATCTGTCCCAGATGGGAAATATTGAGGCATTGCTATCGGCAATAAATCATGAACCATAAAATATACCTTAACTCCGTTGCGTCTAAGATGAGTATATAAATTTTCCTCTTTTGCCTGTGCATGCATCTGGTAAGCTATATCAAGGCCTATAATAATATCTCCGCAACCATATTCTACTATTTCGTCAGGAAGTGCAGCAGTAGGACAATTAAGTATTTTAAGTGAAAAGTGCCTTGCGTATCTGTAATGCCATTTTCCTCCTTTATTTGTAAGATAAACCGGCTCAGCCCTGTATCCTTCAGGAGGAGATTCTATCAAAGATAAAACTATAGATATTGCTACGCGTTCTATTCCGGTTATTATTTTTTTTCTATGAGTAGCAGATACATCCAACAAGATTTGTTTTAATACACAATGTTTGCTGTTTGCTGAATGTATATTATTTAGAGTTGAGAAGCCTTTAGCAGACGACTTGAAATAGGACTCTTCAATGGCGTTATAATATTTTTCTGCACATGCGGAAGGAGAATGAAGTGTCGAAATTACCTCTTTGGCTCTAGTACCGTATAAGCTTCGACTTTTATGGTTTGTCCATAGAGTTTCCAATGCATGGATTAGTTGATTATCTTCAAAAGTATCAGGCAGCATCCATACCGCGTCAGAAGGAAGTTCAGAAAAGGAACCATTAGCATTAACAATAGTAGGAATTCCATAGTTCATGCAATCCAAAACTGTCCCTGATGATTCTCCGCGGGAATTCATCCGCAATTGTACAGCTAAGTCGGTAACAGTAAGATACTTTCTAAACATATCCTTATTGACCCATCCCGAAAAAATAATATTTGCAGAAGAATCGGTAATCTTTTTAATTTGGGCGCCATACTTGCCATAGGCCTTTTTCCCAACGAATATCAGCTTGCAACTAGGATCTTTTGCAAGTTTTGAAGTTTGCCAACTCTTAATAAGATTATAGTTGAGTTTACTGGAACACATTTCACCAAAACTACACACGATAAAGTCCTGTTCTTTGAAGCCGAGAGATTTTCTGATAGAATCACAATCAAAATCAATAACAGGAACTCGTAAATGAGAAATGATTTTCCATTGATGAGCAACATCTTTTCCAAGCCATTTTTCAGCCAGTTTTTTTGAATATTCCGAATGAACTATAACTCCAAGTGAATGATCCAAAATATCCTTATTGACCGGATATTTCATTCTTACATCTCTAAGAGACTCAGAATTGTAGAAGTAGTGAAGAGCTTTATATCCATGAGATTTATATAAAGCATTAATCCAATCATTTCTGATAATTCTTTTATATTGTAAATAAGTCCTAAGATGACCAAGAAAAAAATCATGTAAAACAACTATTCCTGGAACTTCTTTAATCAAGGGAACCATATGTCTATGGAAAGAGGAATTCCCTATATGATAAATTACACGATCAAACAATCTGAAATTATTTCTAAACCATTTTACATTGCGGACCGGAATATTTACTTGAACCCATGGGTCTGATACATATTTCTGATCAACAACAGCAACAATACGATAATACTTACTTAAAACCGGGAGTAATTCTGAGCTGTAATCCGAAATACCGCAGCGTTGGGGCAATAAAGGGGAAATATAGGCCACCTTGGGCCGTGAACACAAGGATAGATCGGTAATCGGGTTGTCTGATATTGGCAGATTGTTGAATTTTTTAAAGAAATTTGAGAGTATTATTTTTCTTCGAAGATTCATTACTAATCCTGATTCCGGTCGGCGCACTTATGAAAGTATTCTTAGTTTTCGTAATATCTTGTAAATGCAGTTAGAGTTTCCTTTTTTTAAAATAGCATCCTTCTTGGCCCATACTTTATATAGCCAATCTATTTCCTCTAAACAATTCTCAATATTTTTGCTAAGGATTTCAATAATTTTGTCACTGTATATGTAATCAAATTCCTTGTTCACATATCTATAAAACTTAATATCTTCCCTGCATTGATTTAAACGCGGCAATGATGACCACACACCATCTTTATGTATACGGTAAACAGCCATCGGCTCTTTAATATACTTGATCTTCTTAGAAGTTGCAGCTAATAAAAACAGAGGCCAATCTCCAAAAGCCAAATCATTTATCCAATCCCTGAAACGAATGCTGTCTTTTCTGATAACAACAGTACATGTCTGTATAAAACAACGGGTTAAAATATCTTCAAAAAAGAATTCTGTCCTATCACCTAATATCCCTTTGTAGTATTTATCGTAAAGGTCATTATCTACAATTTTTCCATCTTTCATCGAAGCTACTTTTGTAAAACAAATAGAGTAATCAGGATTTGCTTCCAGAAAATCAACTTGTTTCTGAAGTTTAAGAGGATCTGTCCAAAAATCATCACCTTCACATAATGCCAAGTATTTACCGCGGGCTTTTGGCCGCACATAGGTAGCTGGTATATTAATTCCCTTTGAAAATTGGTTCTCTTTTTGAAGAATAGCAGTAATTAATTCAGGATATTTTTTTGCATATTCTTGGACTATCACAGCCGTATTATCCGTAGAAGCATCGTCATGAATAATTATCTCGATTGGAAAAGTAGTTTTCTGGATCAGAAAGCTATCGATAGCTTCACTTATAAAATTCTCGTGATTGTAGGTAATGCAGCAGATTGTAACCAAAGGTTGTTGCATTAGATGATTCTTCATAATTAGTTAGTAGATATAATCGCCTTCTCTATCCAAAGGAATAATATCACAGCCTTTTCAATATAGTCCAAATTTGTTGCAAGTTTAGTTCGGTTATTATCAAAATTTGGGATGATGCAATCCAATCAATACTAACTATAATACCCCTAATCTTTTATCTGACAAATATGAGGAAGAGCAATTGATTACCGGCACAGAGAAGAATTTAGATAGAGCGGAAAATTCCGGGTATTCTAATTTCTTATATGCTGATTCATTAAATGAATTCGGAATTCCTATAGAACTCAACAATTGTGTGGGGTGGCTTCTCAGCCGACCTATAGCAAATAGT
>JBAXXY010000126.1:0-7728 GCA_037127655.1 Lentisphaerota bacterium | reverse complement strand
GCTTCAAAAAAATTACGAATTAATAATTACGAATTATGTTTTTTTAAGTTGGAATTGTTCTTGCTGAAGTGCTGAAATCTCTTTAAGTTTGGCGCTTTTTTCTTCTCCTTCGAGAGTTTTAAGCTGTTTGGTTAGTTCATCTATTTTTTCTTTGAGATGGAAGAGTTTTATAGATCTTATGCAGTCATTGCAGGCTTTGACTCGGGTCTCATTATTTTTATATGGTAGATTTTCCTGGGTAAGAACTTGCGATATTACAGAGAAAGCCGGGTTTTCATTTACCAGCAGGCTTATTTTCTTTTGAATATCTTCCCATTCGCCATTTAGAGTTAGAGAGATAGCAAGATTTAAGACTGTGCCAATCGGCGTCGTGCTAATCATTTCATAGGGAAGGTGCTCTTCTATAATTCTTGCAATTTCTCCGCCGTCCTGTTCGATAATAAGTCTAAGAAGGAGCTTTTCAGCATTGTCTAGCTGTTGATTAGATGAACTAGATTGGGGAGGTTGATAAACAACTTGTTGAGGTTTTTCATCAGAGTGGCTGTTTCTAGTTCTTTGGATGTGCTTCATATGTTCGAAAACAGTATTTTTGGGTAAACTCAGTTTTTCTGAAACGATTGAAGCGTAGGTCATTCTCAATATAGGATCCTGAATTTTGGAAAGCTTGTCAAAAATCTCTGAATGTATATGGCTTTTAACAACTGGTGATGAGATATCCTTACCCTTGGAAAGATGAATAAGCAGATAGTCCAGAAAATCCATGGCATGGGTTAAATATTCCTGAATAGCTTCTTTGCCGGACTTGTTGTAAAGAGAATCGGGGTCTTCTCCATCAGGAAGAGAGATAATTTTTACCTCAATTCCAAGAGGCAGCAGCAGGTCGAGAGCTTTCATTGAGGCATTGATTCCAGCATTGTCGGCATCAAAGCAGAGATAAACTTTTTCCGTAAGGCGTTTGAGCATTTTAGATTGCTCTTCAGTGAAAGCTGTCCCCTGAGGAGCTACGGCATTGGTAAAGCCGGCACGATGCATTGAAATCACATCTATTTGTCCTTCGCAAAGTATTGCAAAGCCTGTATCCTTAATGCTCTTCTTTGCCAGATGATAGGCATACAATACTTTGCTCTTTTTGAAGATAAGAGTTTCAGGGCTGTTTATGTATTTGCCCTCTTTTGTTTCCTTTAGAATTGTTCTTGAACTGAATCCTACGATTTCTCCGTATTCGTCCCAGATTGGAAATGTAATCCTGTTTCTGAACCTGTCGTAGAGTCTTTCTGCTGTTTCGCTCTTCATCACAAGTCCTGACTCGGTCATTTCAGTGGGCGTATATGACAGCGAAGTGAGGAGCTTTGTAATGCAATCCCATGATTCCGGAGCAAACCCAAGACCGAATTTGTATATAATATCATCAGGGATTTGTCTTGAGCGGATGTATTCCAAACCTAATGTTCCTTCAGTTTTGAATAGCCTCTCGGTGTAATATTTAGCGACTACTTTGTGTATGGTGTGGAGTTTTTCTTTGAGCGTCTGTATTCTGGTGTGTTCGGTTTGCGATATCGGTGATGAATTAGTTTCTGGGATTATAACTCCGCATCTATCGGCAAGGGTTTTAACCGCTTCGATAAACGACATGTTTTCCTTGTCCTTGAGAAAGGTGAAAACATTGCCGCCTTTGCCGCATCCGAAACAGTGATAAGTCTGAGTCTCTTTCGATACTATAAAAGAAGGAGATTTTTCATTGTGAAAAGGGCAGAGGCCTTTGAGCCTTGAGCCTGCTTTTTTGAGTTCCGTGTGTGGTGAAATAATATCGGCTATGTCAATTCTGGATTGAACTTCAGAGATAATGTCATCAGGGATGAAACGGCTCATTAAATACCAATTACGAATTAAAAATTATGAATTAAGAACTAGAGATTAGGATTTAATTTTTGAGCTCTTTAAGCCTGCTTGAGAAGTAGTCTCTTTGTGAATCAAAGGCGCTGTTGCTGATTGTAAGTGATATAAATTTTCTGTAGAAAAATTTAGCCTGCTTAGGATCTTTGAGGTAAGAGTCCTTAATGATCCCAAGATTTGCAATGAATATCGGGTTAGTATTATCTATTCTGTAGGCCTTGAGCAGGTACTTGACTGCTGAAGAATAGTCTCTGGAATTAAGGTAGTAAATCCCGATATTATTATAGACTTCTCCCTTATTAGAGTATTGCGGAGTCTGGGCTAACTTAAGATAGAGGTCAAGCGTATTTTTTGTCTGGAGTTTTCCGGCGCATTGAGCGTAAAGAACCAGAGCATCCATATTGTCATTATTCAGATTGTAGGCGTTGCCAAGATATTCGTAGGCTTCTTCATAATTTTTACTATTATAGAGCATCCTTCCCAAACTTAACTGTGCTAAAAAACTGCCTGGATTTCCCTGTACTATGTTTCTTAATGTTTTAATAGCATCATCTGTATTTCCAAGTTTGTCCTGACAAATTGAGTACATGATTTGAGCATCAACATTATTGATGTCTGCTTTAAGCGCCATTTTTGCATAAGACTGAGCTTTGCTCCAATTACCGCTTTTCAAAATAGTATCAACTGACGCTTTCAGCGCGGCATCAGAGTTTTTGACTTGTTTGCCGCAACCTGATAAAATAGCTAAAGATGTTAAAGATAATGATATTACGAGATATTTAAAAAAAGACTTTTTTGTCATGGTCTAACAATTCCTTAGTTTGTTTGTTTTACTTCGAGATTAATTCTATATAAAATAGCAATCTATACAAAGTTTGAAGGCGCTAAGAAATATTTTTTTAATTAATGTTATGATAAAAGATAATTGACCTTACCTGCGGCCTTGAGTCCATGCCCTGTGAAAATGGAGACAATTTTTTCACTTGTCGGTGCTTTTTTTATAAACTTTCTTAGCCCGGCTATTACTGCTGCTGATGTCGGCTCGATGAAATACCCTTTTCTATTTATAGTAATATGAGCGTCAATGAGTTCATTTTCTGAAACTGTGATGATGTCGCCTGAAGTCTCCCTTATGATTTTTAATATCTGATTTATCCTTGCCGGCTTGCCGATTGCGATCCCTTCTGCGAGGGTCTCTTTCGGAACAGGATTTGGAAGCGTTTTGTACTTAGCGTAAACAGGAGCGCAATTTTCGGACTGAATAGCTATTATTTTTGGCATCCTGGAAATAATGCCTGAATTCTTGAGCTCGCTAAACCCCAGATAAGCACCTATTACGATAGTCCCATTGCCTAGAGGAAGAACCACACTATCAGGCGCCGTCCAGTTAAGCTGTTCAGCTACTTCATAAGCAAAAGTCTTGGTGCCGTGGAAGAAGAACGGATTCCATACATGACTTGCATAGAATTTAGAGTCTGCAAGTTTATAAGTAGCCTCTGCAGTATCGTCGCGTGAACCTGGAACTAAATTGAGTTTTGCGCCGTAGGATTCAATTTGGAAAAGCTTGCTTTTGGAAGTTGATGACGGGACAAAGATATCGCATTTGATATTAGCTTTGGCGCAATATGCGGCGATTGAACATCCGGCATTGCCAGAAGAGTCTTCTACAACTTCCTTTACTCCAAGTTCTTTTGCTTTGCTTATGAGAATTGATGCGCCTCTATCCTTGTATGATGCCGTAGGGAAAAGGTGATCCTGCTTTATCAAAACTTCTTTGCCGTCAATATTTACTTTTGAAAGAGGTGTAAAACCTTCATCGAAAGATACGATGTTTTCATCGTTCTCAATCGGCAGAGCGTCTCTATAGCGCCACAAACCATGATATTGAGATTTGATTTTATTTTTATCGAACTTGGGTTCAAAAACAAGATCAAGGAGACCTCCGCAGTCGCACTTCCACAACTTCAAGGATAATTGATGAGTTTTAGAACACTCAGAGCAGATATATTTTGTTTGCATAATCAATAAACCTGAATGGATTTTAATGAGATTCTAAGTTAGATATTAACTAAAGCAAATAGTTTTGCAAGGATTAAAAAACCGCACTTCAACGGATTTGACCATGCCTGATATAGTTCGCCTCAAGGAAATAGATTCTACAAATAAATACGCAATAGAAAACTTTGATTCTCTCAAAGACAGAACGCTTGTTACTGCCAGTTCGCAAACAGCAGGCAAAGGCAGGCGGATGAAGAACTGGCTTTCCCCTGAAGGAGTGAATCTATATGCTTCATTTGTGATAAAACAAATTAACTTTAATGTCTCGATAAGTTCGTGGATAGGCGGACTTGCCGCACTCTATACAGTGAGAGAAATAGCATCAGAAATTGATAAGTTCTGGATAAAATGGCCAAATGATATTTACTCCAATGACAGGAAGCTTGCAGGAGTACTTTGTGAGACAGTTTCAGATAGCCAGAACCATCCAATAGGTGTTATAATCGGCATCGGTATAAATGTGAATATGACTAAAGAGCAATTAAGTTCCATTGACAAACCAGCTACATCTTTGTGGATAGAAAATGGCATTCACTCAAGCATTGAAATTGTAGGAGAGATTCTTCTTGGCAAGATGAATTATTTCACTAATATTGCCCGAAAGAGCGAAGAAAAACTCTACAAACTCTGGAAAGCTGACAATAAAATTGTCGGCAGGAAGGTTAATGTCGATATCCTGGGCAGGGATCCGATTAGCGGCAAAGTAGTGGATATTAAACCCTGTGGTTCCTTATATCTTATGGATGAAAATGGCGACTTCCATACATTTTATTCCGGTGATATCTCAGTAAAATCCTTTGATAAGTGAAGAGTGAAAAATGAAAAGTGAAAAATTTGAATCTGTATGGTCTATGTCTGCTTCCCACTTGCGATTACCCATTTCCAACTTACATAAGGGGAGACTTCCCCTATGATAATGACAGCCAAAAATCCTGAACTTAATGAAGTCAGAATCCAGACGACTAATTTCTTCGGGGCAGAAACCCCGCTTGTAGATGCAGAAAAACACGGTGGAAGAAAGTACGAAGAACGCCCTCAACAAAAAGAGATGGCGCAATATGTCGCCGAAGCTCTGATCGCTTCAGAGAATCTATGCATTGAAGCTCCGACCGGTGTAGGAAAGAGCTTTGCATACCTGATTGCCTCCATATATTATTCACTCAAGAAGAAGAGGCCTGTTATCGTATCTACCGAGACTATAAATCTTCAGGAACAGCTTATTAATAAAGATATTCCGATTTTAAAAGAGCTGATGGGAGTCGAGTTTACTGCATGCCTTGCAAAGGGCAGGGCAAATTATGTATGCAAAAGAAAACTCGATTTGACTACAGGTAACAACCAGGGCGAATACCTCCCGAACAATTCTATGGTTCCTGAAATTGTAAGAATATCCAAGTGGGCGGAAACAACCTATGACGGGACATTGGCAGATTTGGGTTTCGACCCGCTTCCTGCCACATGGTCGTGCGTATGCTGTGAAGTAGTAAACTGTTTTGGCCCTAAGTGCAAACAATATAGAAGTTGTTTCTATTGGTGCGCGCGCAAGCAGTGGGACAAGACAAATATCGTCGTAACCAATCACGCGCTTTTCCTTTCTGATGTGAAAATGAAGATGGCTGATGAACTTGAAGGTGGTATCCTGCCAGCATATTGCGCCGTAATAATAGATGAAGCTCACCAGCTCGAAATGAATGCGGCAAAACATTTGGGAGTAAGGGCAGGGGAAAGCGGTATTTTTAATATGCTCAATAAGCTTTATAACTCATCACACGCCAGAGGTTTGCTTATGAGACCAGGCAGTGAGGCTATAGAGCTTAGGCAGATTGTTACTGCGACATTCGATTATACCAAAGCCTTCTTTAATTCACTCAGAGAATACATGCGCAATTTTAATGAGAAAGAGAAGCGAATTCTTAAACCTAACATAGTTCAAGATGTTCTGACTGGACAACTCGGCCTTCTTGAACGAAAACTTGATGAATATATGAAACTCCAGGAAGATGCTGACTATAAGCTCGAAATAGCTTCACAGCTCGTCAGATGCAAGGAATACACTCAGGCTGTATTTGAATTTGTCATGATGAGAGCCGAAGAGAGCGTTTACTGGATTGATGTCGAAGATAATGCCCAGAAACAGAATGTAACATTGAACTACTCTCCTCTGGATGTAGCGAAACTTCTGAAAAAATATCTTTTTGATAAGGAATATCCGGTAATCCTCACATCAGCCACTCTCTCTGTCGCTCAGAAACTTGATTTTTACAGAGGAAGAACAGGTTTTTCGGGAATAGAAAAGATACTGACCTCTCCTTTCGACTATGCGAATCAGGCAAAAGTTTATATCTCAAAATCAATCCCTGATCCGATGGATTCTCAATTCGAACCCCAGTTAGCAGAATACATCAAGAAGTATGTCGAGAAGACTTCCGGTAAGGCATTCGTCCTATTTACTAGTTACAGTCTTCTTTCCAAGATGAAGGAGAAAACTGCTGATTACTTTGAAGAGAAGGGAATCCAGCTGCTTGTACAAGGTGATGGGTTATCGCGGTCAAAAATGATTAAAATTTTCAAGGATGATATTGATTCAGTTATATTCGGGACGACAAGTTTCTGGATGGGGGTCGATGTTCCTGGTGAAGCTCTGAGTAATGTTATTATAACTAAACTTCCATTCTCTGTTCCTTCAGAACCGCTTATAGAAGCAAGGCTTGAGAAAATTCAGAAAGATGGGAAAAATGCTTTTATGGAATACTCACTGCCCGAAGCTGTTCTGAAGTTCAAACAAGGCATAGGCAGGCTTATAAGAAGCAAAACAGATAAAGGAATCATTGTAATACTAGACCGCAGAGTTATTTCAAAACAGTACGGCAAAATCTTCCTAAATTCTATGCCGCCATGCCCCGTTATCATCGAGTAGGCAATCTCCAAAGCATTGCTAGAGGCTTATTTATTGATATTATTTTTGAGGTGATTTTTGTGAATGTACTTTTGATATAAGAAAATAAGTATCTGCTTTAGAAAAAGAAGATATTCTTTAGTGTTTAGTTTGCTAGAACTGTGCTCTCTAGATCTGAATACAAAAGGAATTTCTTTTGTTTTTAAGTATTGCCCCTTTACTAAGATCTCTAGCAATATTTTATAACCTGTAGATGTGAGAGTAACCCCATTTAAAACCTCTCTATGCAGAAAAAAGTAGCCTGATAATGGGTCTGAAATATCGGCAACAAGTTTTGCCAGCCATACACCAATTTTGGAGATTATTTTGCGGTCTAAACGCCAATCTTCTACAGAGCTAGACTTTTGGAATCTGCTACCTATTGATATGTCGTATTCTTTTAATGCATTTATAAGTTCAGCTATTATTATCGGGTCATGACTCAAGTCGCCATCCATGACTCCAAGGTAGTCTCTGTCAGAGAGAGCAAAACCTTCCATGACTGCGCTACCAAGCCCCATCTTGCTTTCACGATGAATTACTTTTACGGGATAGAAAGTAGTCATCGTGTCTGCTATTTGACCGGTGCCATCTGGGGAGTTATCATCGACAATGATTACTTCAAGGTCAATTTCGTGGAAAGGTTTAATGACTTCAAATATTTCTTTGAGAAGTAAAGGAATATTTTCCCTTTCATTATAGGTAGGGATGATTAGTGAGACCTGGCACATTTAATGTATATATTAAGAGTTATTTTACTTAGATATATGCTATTTTAAAATTCATATTTTGCAATCCTATTACTTAACTTAACTATAATGCGAATATAGAATATGATATGG